>SCSX01000085.1 GCA_004297825.1 Spirochaetota bacterium | reverse complement strand
CCTCTGGCCGATGGCATAGTGAGCAAATTTTGCATAGTTATGCCTGCTTTTCTTATCTTGCAACATTTCTTCCAGATATCGGTCCGTTGCCATCGCCACCAGGTAGGAGACGGAAAACCTACCAAGCTTCCGAAAATCCGAAACAAGCTCATTCTCAGCCTCCCTGAAGCAAATCGGAAAACAGTGCCAAAGCTTCCGGGGATCGCGCGGCTGGTACTTCACCAGGGTAAACCCCCCCTGGAAGTGATCGATATCGCCCCGTATGCGGCTAAGAAGCATAATCACGACCTCGCGTTGGGATTTTCCAAGCCTAATGGCGGCGATGCCTATCTTAAAGAAGATATCCTTTCTCATGTTGATGCTCGTTCGCAGCATTCCGTATCCTCCAGGAAAAACGTGGAGCGTATGAAATGAATACGAAGGGGGGGATGAAAATATGAGCATTTTCATGGATTTTCGATGTGAAACTCCCGGAATTTAATTCGCACCCATGGCGACATCCGCCGATCGGCAGAAAAAGGGCTTGATGAAATCCCGCCGCGCCGGGCATACTGCTCCTCAATTCTTTTAACCCGGAGACTTACATGAAACCGATCCGCCCGCTCATCGCAACCGCCATCGGGAGCTTCCCCTTCACCGATGCCGATACCGCGCTCGACCTTGTCTTCTCGTCGATACCCGACGCCCCGGTATGGCCGCAGCTTCCCAAGCTGGGCCTCCACGAGCAGATGGAGATACAGTATTCCGAGGGAATGCCGCGTGTGGTCATAGACGAAGAGAAAGGCCGCATGTATTTCGACACCTCGGGCGATTACTCCGAGGAATTCGCGGAGTTTTACGAAAAGTACATGCGCGCGATGGACCCCTCCGACGGGAACGGGGACTGCGGGGCGCTCGCGATAAGCCCCGGATACTCGCAGGGGATTTACGCGTTCGAGAAACGGCTGCAGGCGTCCGGGAAAAAATTTCCCTGCGTGAAGGTGCAGACCACGGGCGCGTGCTCGTTTGCGCTCACCATAACCGACGAGAACAAGCGCGCGATTTACTACAACGAGGAATTTCGCGACGTGATCGTGAAGGCGCTGGCGATGAAGTGCCGCTGGCAGATACAGAAGTTCCAGCCGTATGCCGAGAACGTCATATGCTTCATCGACGAGCCTATCCTCTCGGCCTTCGGGTCGTCGACGTATATAGGCGTGAAACGCGAGGACGCGATCGCGCTCGTGAGGGAACTCGTGGAGGCGGTGCAGGCGGACGGCGCGGCCGCCGGGGTGCACTGCTGCGGCAATACCGACTGGTCCATACTCGTGGACGCCGGTGTCGATATCGTCAACTTCGACGCCTACGGCTACGGGGAGACCATCGCGCTCTACCCCGAGGCCCTCGGGCGCCATATCGGGCGCGGGGGCATGCTCGCCTGGGGGATCGTGCCCACGTCGCCGGCGATACGGGCGGAGGCCACGGACTCGCTCGCCGCCAGGTTCGACACGCTTGTCAACCATGTAGTGGAGCGCGCCGGCATAGACCGGAAGACGCTCCTGGCACATTCCATAATCACGCCCTCGTGCGGCACGGGCTCGCTCGACCCGGACGACGCGCGCGCGGTATTCTCCCTTCTCCGCGATCTTCCCGCCCGGCTGGCGCGCGCGTTCGGGTCCTGAAGGTCCCGCCATTGGAAATTAATTGAGCACCGGCGGCATGGGATTTTCGATCGCGATTACCGGGAAGGGGGGGACGGGCAAGACCACGCTCGCGGGACTCATCGTGTCCTCGCTCGTGAAGGCGGAGAAGGTCCCCGTGCTCGCGGTGGACGCCGATCCCAACTCGTGTCTTGACGGCGTGCTGGGCGTAGAGTCATGCGCCTCGGTAGGCGGGGTGCGCGAGGAGGCGCGCGACGAGTCCGCGAAGGGCGCCCTCGCGGGAATCGCCCGGAGGGACTGGCTTGAGCTCAAGATCGCGGAGTGCCTGGTCGAGGCGGAAGGCTTCGACCTCATCGCGATGGGAAGGCCGGAGGGGCCGGGCTGCTACTGCTACGCCAACAACGTGCTCAGGGACGTGATCGCCGCGATTGCAAAAAATTATCCCTTCATGGTCATCGACAACGAGGCGGGGCTTGAAAACCTCTCGCGCCGGATCGTGCAGCGCGTTGACCTCCTCATCATGGTCGCCGACGCCTCGCGGCGCGGCATCGAGACGCTCGCGCGGCTGTACGAGCTCGCGCGGGAGATGAAGATCGAATTCGGAAAAAGCGCCGCGATGATAAACCGCATGCGCGGCGCGCGCCTCCCCGACGAATCCCGGGCCCTGCTTTCGCGCATCCCCCTGGACACGGTACTGTACCTTCCCGAGAACGACGACCTCGCGCGCTGGGGAGAGGAGGGGAGGAGCCTGTTCGAACTGCCGGGGGATAACGCGGTCGTCCGCGAGTTGCGCGCGTACCTGCTCGATCACGTCATTTCCGGCGCACGCTGAAAATTCGCCGCCCCGACAGGCGGCATGCCTGTGATCGTACCCGAAACCGCGAATATGAAATAAAACCCTCCCGGCCCAGAAAAATTGAGACCGGGCGTATTCTCCCGACAGTAGTATCGGCACATATGCCGTAGCGTGAACCGGGAGCGGGCACAATTTGACGGGGCCGGTACTGGAATATTAATTTCTAAAAATTATGCTTGCCGGTCAGACAGTTTAGTGTTTATTGCATGCAGGGGTTGCGCGTAGAACAGGAAATTAATTTATGGACGGCAAGGAAAGGACCGCACTCATCCGGCAGGGGAACGAGCTCTTCAACAAGGGCGAGATCAGGAAGGCTGGCGAGGTATTCGCCCGGACCATGTACCGGGACGGCCTCACGCGCGTGGGAGACCATTTTTATTTCGACAAAAAACTCCCGCTGGTCGCGGTGACGTACTACCGTCTCGCGGGCGCCACGGACAAGATTAACGAGATTTACGCGCGCATGGTGATGGCGTTGGGGGAATGGCTCGGCCGTAAACCCGGCGACGACGACGCGGCGGGCAGGGTGAGCCTGCCTCCGCTCAAGGTTTCCCCGAAGCTCAAGATACTGGCCGAGGAAATTCTTCGTGACGGAAAGAACGGATAAGCGGGATGCGGGGAAGAATGGGGACGGTTCGATGAAGATGAAGAGATGGTGCGCGGCATGCGCCTTGCTTGCAGTGTTCCTTACGTCGGTAGCGCGGGGCGCCGATAAACCGGAGGATCCCCTCGCGATGCTCAAGGCGGGGGTTTCTTATAAAAAGCTGGGTAACGGGATAAACGTGATCGTGGTGAACCGCGGATACTCTCCCACCCTCGCGCTCATCACCTCGTTTCGCGTGGGC
This sequence comes from Spirochaetota bacterium, assembly GCA_004297825.1. Classification (NCBI taxonomy): domain Bacteria; kingdom Pseudomonadati; phylum Spirochaetota; species Spirochaetota bacterium. The sequence goes on along the minus strand of SCSX01000085.1, from coordinate 19,883 downwards.
TCCGCCGACGAGAGCTATAAAACCATAGGCGCGGCGCACCTGCTCGAACACATGCTGTTCAAGGGAACCGACCGGCTGGGCACCAAGGACTATGCGCGCGAAAAACCGCTCCTTGACCAGATCGAGCTTATCGGCGATTCGCTCGACAAGATACGCATGGAAAATCCGGGCGACAAGCGCATCCCGGGACTGGTGAACCAGCTCAAGAAACTGCAATCGGAGGCCTCGGCCTTCGTGGTGGGCTCGCCCTACGACAAGACCTATTCGACGAACGGCGGCGTGGGCTTCAACGCGTGGACCTCGCGCGACATGACCGCGTACTTCATAGAGCTCCCCTCGTCGAAGCTCGAGCTCTGGGCCCAGCTCGAAAGCGAGCGGCTGCGCAATCCCGTTATGCGCGATTTCTACCTGGAGCGCAACGCGGTCATGGAGGAGCGCCTCATGCGGTACGATTCGAAAGGCGCGGACGGGCTCATGGAGCGCTTTATCGCCACGGCGTTTCTCGCGCACCCGTATCGGCATCCCGTTATCGGCTGGGCGTCGAGCATCAAGTACCTTTCGGTGTTCGACGTGAAGGATTTCTACAAGACGAATTACATCCCCCCGCGCATGACGATCACCATCGCGGGGAAGCAAAACCCGGAAGAGACGTTCGCGATGGTGGAAAAATATTTCGGGAAACTCGAGGGCAGGGACAACGGGGGCGGCATTCCCCTGCGCGAGCCCGCCCGCCAGGGAGAGACGCGGGTCGAATACCGGTTCGACGCGAATCCCTGCCTGTTCATAGGATGGGGCAAGCCCAGCTTCCAGTCGCCCGACGATATCGTGTGCGATATCATCGCCGGACTCCTCGCCGACGGAAAAACCTCCCGGCTCTACCGCTCGCTCGTGACAGAAAAAAAGCTCGCGGTCTCGGTGGAAGCGTCCGCGGATTTTCCGGGTGCGCGTTACGACAATCTGTTCCTGGTGGAGGCGGAGCCCCGCCACCCGAGGACCGCGCAGGAGCTCGAGGACGCGATCTACGAAGAGATCGAGCGTCTGAAAAACGAGGTGAACGAGGAGGAGATCGCGCGGGTGGTGAGCCGCGAGGAGGCATCCTTCATTTTCGATCTCGCGTCGAACAAGGGAGTCGCCCGCACCCTCAACTATTACCAGACGGTGTACGGGGACTGGCAGTACGCGCTCCGCTATCTCGACACGGTAAGGACGGTCACCCCGGCTCGCGTGAAGGAGGTCCTCACGAAATATTTCGTGAAGGAAAACCGAACCGTGGGCGTGTTGGTGAGAGCCTCGAAACAAAAGTCCAGAGAACCAGGTAAGTGAAGTGAAAAAATCCCGTATCCCCCTTTCGCTGCGCGGGGCGCTTCCGTGCGCGCTCGCGCTTTTTTCCGCCATGGCCGTGCCCCAGGAGGCCCGTCCCCAGGCCGTTAAGCCCGCGTCCGTGGCGATGGAGCTTTCGCTTCCGCCGGTCGAGTCCTTCCTCGCGGGAAACGGCATGAAAATGTTTTTCATGCGCGACGAGCTTCCTCAAGTGACCATCGTGCTCTCGGCCGGGTACGGGCGGCTTTACGAAAACGCGCGGACCGCGGGAATGGCGGAGCTCATGGCGAAATCGGTGATACTGGGCGGATCGAAAAAGTACCCTGGCGAAGCCCTGCATACCGTGGTCGAATCGGTGGGCGGGAGGATCGGCATCGAGGCCGGATGGGAAACCACGGTGATCTCCATCCGAATGCTCGCCCGGCACGCCGGGCTCGCCTTCGATATCGTATCCGACCTGGTGAAGAATCCCAATTTCGACGCAAAGTATATCGGCGACGCGCGTGGGATGCTCATCGAGGGGGTGCGGCGCAAGATGGACAGCCCCGAGGCCATTGCGTTCGAAAAGGTCCGTGAGCTTATTTTCGCGGGCACGGGTTACGGGGCCGTGACCACGGAGAAGTCGCTCAACTCCATAACCGCCGAGGAGATGGCACGCGCATGGCGCATCTACTTCCGCGGCGGCAATATCATCGCCGGGATGTCCAGCTCGATCGCGATCAATGATCTCAGGGAAATGGCGATGGGCGTCTTCGGAGACGTGATGAAGGGCGAGGGGCTTCCCTACCCGGCCGACAGGATCAAGATCGAGGGCGATGTGCGAAATCAGGCAAAAAAGATTTTCCTGGTTCCCAAGGCCGTTCCCCAGGCGACGATCGTCATGGGTACGGTGGCCCCCCCCGTGGGCGATCCGCGCGCCTACGCGCTCTCCGTGATGAATTACATCCTGGGGGAGGGATCGTTCAACTCAAGGCTCATGCAGGAGATCCGCGTGAAGCGCGGGTTGTCGTACTCGGTGCAGTCCATCATGCGGTTTAGGCGCGACCTGGGCTTGTTTCTCGCCTTCGCGCAGACGCGCACCGACCAGGCCGACCAGGCGTTCGATCTCATGCTCCAGAACGTACGGTTGATGGCGACCGCGCCCGTGAGCGGCGAGGAGCTCGACTGGGCGCGCAGCTCGATGATATATAGTTATATATTCGACTTCGAGACTCCCCTGGAGGTGCTGGCCCAGTACAGCATGGTCCAGTATAACCGCCTCCCCGAACGCTACCTTGCCGACTACACGAAGATGATAGGCGCGGTCACGAAGGAGATGGTGCTCGCGGGCGCCGACGAGCTTTTAAAAAACGGGCTGGTCAGGGTGGTCGTGGGGGACGAGTCGCTGAAAGGTCCTTTGTCGAAATTCGGCGAGGTTGTAGTGGTCCAGCCCTGACAACGGGTCAGCGCGAGAAGTTATTCCTGTTGTAAACGTATTCCTCCAGTTTCGCAATGTCCCGCATGATCTTTCCGCTCTCGCGCAACGTGTTCGCGAGGGAGGTCGTCGCGTCCAGGTAGCACTGCTTTTCGGGGAGGGTGATTCCCTTGACCTCGTCGATTTTCTTGTCCTGTAAAAAGTAGTCCAGGTCTTTCAAGCCCTTGAAGAGCGCGTTGTAAAGGTTTTTGATAGAATTGAACATTTCAAAGTGGAACACGAACTTCATCCGCTTTTCGTAATCCCCGATCGCCTCGAAGACGTCGCGGCCCTTGTTGTCCAGCTTGGATTCGTAGTATGAAAGCGAGCGGGGATAGCTCACGATCTCCTTGTGGTTGTCCAGCACCTTTTCTATGCGCTTGATGCCGTCTATCTCCAGGCTGCGGAATATCTGGATGAGCACGTTCGCCTCGCCGCGTTCGGTCTCCGGCACGACGTGCGAGTTCTTGATGTTCATCATGATCCCCGCGATCCGGTCGCGGTGCGTCTTCATGGTTTCCATCGCCTGGGAGATATACTGTTCGGACTCGAATACGTCCTCGGTCTCCGGCGCGTCTTCCCCGCCGGCCGCGACATGTCCGGCGTCCTCTGCCCGCTGGCTTCCCACGGCCTCGTGCTCGCCGTTGGCCGACTTCATGCGCCTGTGCCGGACCAGTTGCTGCTGGAAGTAGGAGGATTTCTGGGCGGGGGTGCGGATAATTTTTATGACTTCAATTTTCTTCGAATCGCGGTTGTACCTGAGCCCGAACATGTTTCCCCGCGCGTCGATGTACCGGTTGTTCAGGTCATAGACCGTGGTCGACGAGGTTTCTATCTCGGAGATGTCGTTTATGCGAATGAACCGCGTTTTCATTTCCCGGATGCGAACCGCTCCGCGCTGATTTCCTCGTGCACCTCGTCAAACTGGATCGCCAGGTAGGCGTCCTCCTTTACCTTGACAGCCGCGTATTTCATCGCGACCTCGGAAGGGTTGTTCTTGAGCAGTCCCGTGCGCACCACGCTCCCCTTGAGCAGATGCCTGTTCTTGCCCTCGGTGACCTTCAGCCGTACGGGCATGTTGATGCCGAGCCGCTCGTTGGTGACGACGAATGCGCCGCCCTTGCTGATATCGAGCATGGCGCCCTTGCCGTGCATGGGGACGGAAAGCTCGACGTCGATCGTCTCGGGGTTTCCTTCCCAGTATTCGAACTCGATTTTAACGAAGCACTGGTGTCGTTCGAATTTCCGCTTTTCTGTCATGTCGTCCGTTCCTCGATCAGGACGCGCTCTCCCCGGGAGGAGGCGCCTGAGTATATAGCCGGGCTTAATTCCGACGCCGGACTTGAGATGGGGATACCGGTCGGGGGGTTTCAGCCGGACGTGAGCCTAGCGCACGCGCGGGGAGGTGTCAAGCCTTGTTTTTTCGATAAATGCGCTAAAATGGAATTGACGGATCGAATTTAACGTCCATATTATGTCGTATCTCCAACTCCTCAGAAAGACATTCAAGGGTGACGACCATGACTGATAAAAAAACGCGATTTATTTTCGTGACGGGCGGTGTTTGTTCGTCGCTCGGAAAGGGCATTTCGACCGCTTCCCTGGGATTGCTCCTGGAGGGTCACGGATATCGCGTCTCGGCGGTGAAGATGGACCCTTACATCAATATCGATCCCGGGACCATGAGCCCTTACCAGCACGGCGAGGTGTACGTGACCGAGGACGGGGCCGAGACCGACCTGGATTTAGGATACTACGAGCGGTTCACCAGCGCGAATCTCACCAAGAGAAACTCCGTGAGCACGGGTCAGATATACTTCGCGGTGATCGAGCGCGAGCGCCGCGGAGACTACCTGGGGCGCACGGTGCAGGTGATACCGCACATCACCAACGAGATAAAAAAGCGCATCTACGACGTCGCGGCCGATGACGACCTTGACTTCCTTCTCATCGAGATCGGCGGAACGGTGGGCGACATCGAGTCCGTCCCCTTCCTTGAGGCGATACGCCAGATACGCCAGGAGCTGGGAAGCCGCAGGGTGCTCAACGTGCACCTCACGCTGGTTCCCACCATCACCGTCGCGGGGGAGTCGAAGACCAAGCCCACCCAGCACTCGGTGAAGGAGCTCATGCAGATAGGGATCATCCCGGACATGCTGCTCTGCCGCTCCGGCAAGGTGCTTTCGGAGGACATGCGCGGCAAGATCGCGCTCTTCTGCAACGTAACGGAGCGCAACGTCATATCGGCGATCGACATCAAGAGCTCAATCTACGAGATTCCCTACATGCTCCATAACAACGGTTACGACGAGATCGTGCTGGAGCACTTCGGCATGGAGAAGAACCACCTTAACATCGCGGAATGGGACAGGTTTTTTCACGCGTTCCAGAACCCCACGCGCAAGGTGCACATCGCGGTCGTGGGGAAATATATTTCCCTGCAAGATGCCTATCGGTCCATATACGAGGCGCTCCTGCATGGCGCGGTGGCGAACGAGGCGGAGCTGGTCATCACCCGCATAGATTCGGAGGACATCGAGAAGAAGCAGAAGGCGGGGCTCAAGAGCCTCTTCCAGAAGATAGACGGCATACTCGTGCCCGGCGGATTCGGGAACCGCGGCATCGAGGGCAAGATCATGGCGATAGGGCACGCGCGGAAGGAGAATATCCCGTTCTTTGGAATTTGCCTGGGCCTGCAGCTTGCGGTGGTGGAGTTCGGGCGCAACGTCTGCGGGCTGGAAAACGCGAACAGCTCGGAGTTCGACCCCACCTCCCCGCACACGGTCATATCGCTCCTGGAGGAGCAGGAGATCATCGAGAAGATGGGCGGCACCATGCGCCTGGGCGCCTACGAGTGCCAGTTGCGCGAGGGGACGAGGGTCCGCGCCATCTACAACCGCGAATCGGTCATGGAGCGCCACCGCCACCGCTTCGAGTTCACGCTCAAGTACAGGGAAATTTACGAGAAGAACGGGATGGTGTTTGGCGGTACGCACCCGAAGACCGGCCTTGTAGAAACCATCGAGGTTCCCACCCACCCGTGGTTCGTGGGCACGCAATTTCACCCGGAGTTCAAGTCGAAGCCGACCAGCCCGCACCCGCTCTTCAAGGCCTTCATCAAGGCCGCGGTCGAGGCGGGGAAGGGGAAATAATTCCGTTCTCCGCTCCGCCTCACTTCGCCATCCAGCCGATCCCCTTCGCGTGCAGGCTCTGGATGTAGAGCCGGTCGCGCGTCTCGGTTACCGATGTGGTCTCCGGATATGCCCCCGCGGGGTCCTGCATATCGGCGACGATCTTTCCGTCCTCCATGAAGGCGATCACGTGCCCGTAAGCCTTCGGCACCGGCCACATCGCGCGCGGCAGGCGCAGGGTAAGCTTTCTCATGAACGGGTTCCCGGCCAGCTTGTCCACGGTGGGGTTCCGGGGCTTCGCGAATCCCAGCCAGATTTTGCCGTCCAGGCCGCGCATGAGGTTATCCGGATAACCGGGCAGGTTTTCCAGGAGGACGCTCGCCAGGGGGCTTTGCTGCGCGATGTCGAGGCTCGCGGCCCGGACTGATATCTTCCACACCCGGTACTTCCCCGTCTCGTTGACGAAGAGCCACTGCCCGTCCGCGCTCAGGGCGATGCCGTTGGCGAAGCTGAAGCCCTTTGCGACGATGCGGGTCTTCTTCGTCGCGGGGTCGTATTCCAGGATGCGCCCGGTGCACGACTGCTCAATGATGTCCAGGATGCTGGCCTCGAAGGTACCGCCCCACTCGGCCGGGGCGAAACGCATCGAGGCGTCGCTCAGGAAAATCTTTTCGTTTACGGCGACCACGACCGCGTCCGCGTAGCGAATGGGGTCAGAGCCCGCCTTGTCGGCGAGAAGGGTGATCTTCCTGTCGGGGCTTATTGAAAGCAGGCCCTTGACCGCGTCGGCGGCGATGAGGTTCCCGGCCGCGTCAAAATCAAACCCGAGCACCCTTCCGTCGGTGTTGGCGAAGACCTCCTGGGCGCTTCCGTCCTGGTTCATTCTTATTATGTTGCCGCTCGCCACGGTGGCGTAGAGCCTGCCGTCCCTGGCAAGCGCGATGTGTTCGGGGCCTTCCTCTTTTCCCAGCGGAATCATTTTCAGATTGGCCAGTTTTTCATTCACCGCATGTGCCCCGGTGTAGCCGGGCGCTGTCGGCGCGCTCCAGATTACGGGATCCGCGGGGACAGGCCAAAGGGTAAGGTAGGCTGCTAAAACGATGAATATAATAGCGGCCGCGATAAGTGGTTTCTTCATAATTATAACCCTTCCTTTGTTCTGTGGACCCGGTTTATTTTCAGCGGCGGACGGTGAACGGTGTCGATATATGCAGAACTATAATGAATCAAAATATGCACAGTAGCAAGAAAAATATCGATCCTGGTGCAAGACGCCGCGTGCAGCGAAAGGTCAATATCGGACCATTAAAAATCTTTGAAGGCCGCCCCCTAATTTATTATTGATTTAATATAGAAGGCCCCCTACCATGTTAGTATATTACTGGTAACGTGATACGGACGCGAGTTCCACGCCGGGCAAAAGCAGCCGGCGCCGGGGTGGCGATAGAAGCTTGGGTGTCGGACAGGGAATGGCGGTATCGATAAAAATAGGATTGCAGCAGAACCAGAAGCTTGTGATGACGCAATCACTCAAGCAGTCGATCGAAATGCTGCAGCTGTCCACGGTTGATCTTGCGGAACTCATTTCCAGGGAGCTCGTCGAGAACCCCATTCTCGAAGAGGACGCGGTCGTTTCCCCCGACGAAGAGAACGGCGATATTTTCCAGCGCATCACAAACCGGTTGAGCGGTGACGATTCTCTCTCCGAGCGTTTCGAGGAAAGGTCGAGCGCCTATTCCGACGCGAGCGACAGCGGCTATCCGCGCGATTCGGACGGCGAGGATCGCACGCGCGCGCTCATCGAAAACGCCGAGGCCCGGGCCGAATCCCTCATCGAGCATCTCCTCTCGCAGGCGCGCATCATGTCGAAAAACGACAGGGAGCTCGCACTCCTCGAAGAGGTTATAACCTCGCTCGACGAGAGGGGCCTCTTGGGCGTTCCTCTTGAGACGATCGCGCTCGAAATGGGCGCGAGCATCGAGGAGGTACGCGCGGCCATGCGCCAGGTAGCATTGCTCGACCCGCCGGGGTGCGGCGCGCTGGATATCCGGGAAAGCCTGGAGATGCAGGCCCTCGCGAAATACCCGGACGAGGAGATGCTCCACGCGATCATCGGGCGCTATTTCAAGGAGCTGGAAAGCCTGGATTACGAACGCATCGCGAAGGGGCTGGGCGTCACCCTTGCGGAGGTCGTGGAGAAGAGCAGGCTCCTTCATTCGCTCAATCCGTTCCCGGGCCGGGCGTTTTCGGCGTCCGGGACCCGTTACATCGTCCCCGACCTGGAGGTAAAAATCGCGGGAGACGAGCTCCTCATCACCCTGATCGACGACTGGATCCCCAGGATCAGGATCAACGGCTACTATGCGCGCATGCTCAGGAAAAAAAGTATTGATAAAAACCTGCGGTCCTACATCAAGGACAGGATGCAATCGGCGCGCGATTTACTGAAAAATATTTCAAACAGGCGGGATACGATTCTCAGGGTTACGGGCGCCATCATGCTGCACCAGAAGGAGTTTCTCCTGAAGGGGCAGGGATTCCTGCGGCCCCTTACCCACGCCGAAATCGCCCGCGAGGTGGGCCTGCACGAATCGACGGTCAGCCGCACGACCAGCAACAAGTTCGCGCAGACCCCGTGGGGAACGTTCGAATTAAAGTATTTCTTCGCGTCCCGGCTGAAGGGCGGGGGCGCCGGGGAAGTCTCCTCCGACAACGTCATGAACGCGGTGCGCGACCTTATCGCGCGGGAAGACGCGGCATGCCCGTTGAGCGACGAGGAAATTCTGGAAAAGCTCCGATACGGCGGTATCGACTGCGCCCGCCGGACCGTTGCGAAATACCGGGGGATAATGGGCATACCCCCCTCCGCAATGCGCAGAAAATTAAATATGATCAAGAACGAGGTCAAAGCATGAAGATTACGCTCACGGGAAGACATGTCGAGGTCACGGATAGTCTCAGGGATTATGCCGGGAAGAAGGTCGCCAAGTTCGAAAAGTATTTCCACCAGCTCATCGATTCCTACATGATACTCTCGGTGGAAAAGCTCGACCACGTGGTCGAACTGCTCATCAACGGCGACGGCGTACAGTTTTATGCCGTGGAAAAATCCGGAGACATGTACTCGTCCATCGACCTCCTCGTCGACAAGATGGAAAAGCAGGTCGTGAAATACAAGGAAAAGCACACGGGGCACAAGGTGGTTCCCCTTTCGACGATAATGACGGCCGAGCCCGCCTCACCGCAGATGAAGGAGCTCCTCCTGAACCAGGTGAGCAACAAGCCCAAGGACGAGATCGAGGCCTACCTCGAGATGAAGCTCGATAACATGAATTGCATACTTTTCAAAAAAGGCATGAAGGACGCCGCGAATTCCATGGATTTTCTCAACAAGAACTACGCGCTTATCTACCGGAACGGGATGGCGGTAAAGATGATCGAGATCCCCGTGGAGATGATCAAGGCAAACTCCTTCGATTCCGGGCGCTTCGTCGAATGGGACCTCATGGTGCACAGTGATTCTCCCGCCGACCCTAAGATCGAGCTCAAGAAGTGCGGCTCCCCCGCGAAGGTCGAAAACCTTTCCATCGCCGAAGCCCTGGAGCGTTTCACCGGATCGGGCGCCGAGTTCATGCCCTTCTTTAACAACGAGACCAACTATCTGAATCTCATCTACAAGAAGGGCAAAAACTTGGAAATAATGGTGCCCGCGTTCTAGCGCCACGATACATGGAAAAGCGCACGATTTACATCCGTGATCTCAGGGACAACGAGAGCAAAATAGACCTGCACCTCGTGCTCGTGGCCGGAAAGGACGGGCTCGATAAAGAGATCCACATGGGGGACATCAACCGGCCGGGCCTTGGCCTGGCGGGTTTCTTCGATTTCTTCGCGTACGACAGGGTGCAGATATTCGGGCTGGGGGAAACGGCCTTCATGCGCCAGTTGGGGCCCGACAGGAAGCGGGAGATATACGAACGCTTCTTCTCCTACCACGTGCTCTGCTGCATTTTCACGCACAACGAGCATCCCGACGAGTTTTTCCTGGAGCTTGCGAACCAGCACAAGGTTCCCACCTTCGTGACGACCCATCGAACGACGAGGTTTATCAGCCTCCTTACCCACGTAATGGAGGAAATTTTCTCGCCCCTGGTGGTCATCCATGGAACGCTCGTGGACGTATTCGGCGTGGGCGTGCTTCTCATGGGAAAGAGCGGGGTGGGCAAGAGCGAGTGCGCGCTGGAGCTCGTGGAGCGGGGTCACCGGCTGGTTGCCGACGATATCGTCGAAATCCGCAAGATCGACGAGTCCCTCCTCATGGGGTACGGATCGGAGGTGATCCGCCACCACATGGAGATCCGGGGGCTCGGGATCATCAACGTCAAGGACGTGTTCGGTATACGTTCGGTGCGGAACCGCAAGCGTATCGAGCTTGCGGTGCTGCTGGAGGAATGGGCGAGCGGAAAGGAGTATGACAGGCTGGGCATTGACGAGAGCAAGTATCCCATCCTGGACCTGGACGTCCCGTTCATTACCGTACCGGTCCGTCCCGGCCGAAACATACCGATTATTATCGAAACCGCCGCCCTGAACCAGAGGCTAAAAAAAATGGGCGTCTACTCGGCAAGAGAGCTTGACAACCGCATACAGCACTGGATGATGATGGAAGGCAGGAAGCGGCATGACTGAGAAAGAGGTGGTGGTAAAGAGCGACGCAGGCGTACACGCCCGCCCCGCGATGATGTTCGTTCGCGAGGCGATGAAGTTTCCCTGCGAGGTCTTTATCGTAAAGGATGAAATCGAGGCCAACGGGAAATCTATCATGTCCGTCCTGGGACTGGCAATCACTTCGGGTACGAAGCTCATCGTACGCGCCGCCGGGCAGAGCGAGGCGGACGCGGTCGCAAGCCTTGTCGCATTGATTGAAAATGATTTCAAGAACTGACAAACCCGCCGCCTCGTGCGGAACCCGGTCCCTCGCCCCCGCCGCGAGGGTGGTTGCGGCGTGCGCGCTTATCCTGTCCATTTTCATCATGTCGGCCGTGAACGCCAATGCCCAGGTCGCCGCTCCCGGCGGAGAGAAGAAACCCTCGATCGAAGGGCTCGAATACGATTCGATCCTCTTTTCCAAGAAGCTGGATCCCATCTTCGCGGGAATGCTCTCATGGTACATGCCGGGCCTGGGCCAGTACTATTCCGCCGAATACACGAAGGGGACGATTTTCCTCGTGACCGAATACACGCTCGTGTTCGGCGCGATCTTCTACTACCTGAATATCGACTTCGCCGCAGGGACGGGCTCCGGCTTCAACCTCAGGGTCGACGCGAAGAGGACCGATCTGGGCGTGGTCGAAACCTCGCGGCGCAACGTGTTCTTTGGCCTGATCGGTATCGCGGTAGGATTGCACCTCTACAACATGTACGACGCGGTCATGTCGGCGCGGGGCTACAATACGAGGCTTGAAAAATCGCGTATCCAGTACCGTGAAATTTACCCGAAGCTCGATTTCGGCTCCGACGGCAAATCGCTATTTTTAGGTGTGGAGCGGGCGCTATAAGATGAAACGCATACTCGGATCGTGCCTCGCGCTGGCCTTTGTTTTTAATAGCGCACTCGCCGCCGTCCCGGCGGACCTCTCCGCCGCCGAGCCCGATGCGGGCACCATGAGTGCTTATTCGTTCGATTTCCCGGAGCGCAAGGAGCCCTTCGTCGCGGGACTTCTCTCGTGGTCCTGGCCCGGACTGGGCCAGTTTTACACGCAGGATTACGCACAGGGCTCATTCTTCCTCATGGCCGACCTCATCCAGAAAGGCCTGTTGATCTACCTTATAAGTTATTATTCGGACAAGTACACACAGAATAAAAACGATGTGGTGGTGTGGAAGAACATGGAGGCGCAGGACAAGACAATCATCATCGCGTACGCCTTCTCCTTCCTGGTGTTGCGCGTCGCCTGCGTGCTGAACGCGGTGGGCTCCGCGGAAACCTACAACCGTGAAATATATTTCCCCTACTGGAAATCGCAGAACAAGGTGCGCTTTTCGTTCGACGTGAAACCCGGCGGGTTGAACGTCGGCGTGACCAGTCCCCTCTACAGCGCGTATTAATGGACATGATCCGGAAACCGCTTTTCTCCCTCGCTATGATATCCGTCCTCCTCGCACCTGCCGCGCTCGCGGCGAGTGAGATACAGTTCGGCGCGGTCGAGGTATCGGACGAAAAGCTTCGTGTGAACCTCATGGTCGGATCCTACCAGGGCCAGGATATCGTCGAGGCCATCAAGAGGGGAATCGAGGTCAAGCTCATGTTCGAGATACAGGTGTATCGGCCCGCGGCCTTCTTCCTGCTGGGGAACAAGGTGGATTTCGACAGGATCATCCGCCGCACGGTGAAATACGATTTCTGGACAAAATCCTTCGTGGTCGTCGAGGGGCGCAAATCGGTGTCGTTCCAGAGCGAAAACGCAATGATCGAGTATTTCTTCTCGGTGAAGGATTACGACGTCGTGGACATAAGCATGATAAAGAGCCAGGGTTACGCGATACGGGCGCGCGCCGAGCTCACGTCTGTCGAGCTTTATTTCCCCATGAGTCTCATCTTCAAATACATGGTGGGATTCTGGAACTTCGATACCGGCTGGGAATACGGGCCCAAGCTCGACTACTAGGGTCGGCCCCCGCGGCGACGTGAAAGCGTTTACAGGAGCTGCCGGTTCGCGAATCGGCCACATGACCTCCAGGGAAAATACATCATCCGGTTCATGCGCGGGACGAAGATTTGCGGGATCGTCCGGGGAAGTCTTTTCCCTGCGCGCGGGGACGGGCACGCGGTGAATTTCGGGAAGGGCATCCAGGGGGGCGCCGGGGGGAGGCCGCGTTTCGAGGACGCGATTTTCCTGCTGGGTATATTCGCTTTCGCCGCGCTCCTGATCCTGGGTCTCTTTCCCAAAAACGCGGCGGGCCCGGAAGAGGGAAAGAGCGTCTACCCCTTCCTCATGATGGCGGTACCCGCGATCGTCGCCGTGTATTTCATCATCATCTCCTTCAGGCGCAGGCTGTCCGAGCGCTCGGCGGCCCCCGTCTCCGGAATCAGGTTCAAGATCGCGCTCGCGTTCGTGTTCGTGGCGATACTGCCCTCGCTGCCCATCATCCTGATATCGAACAACATCTTCAGCCACGCCCTGAACGAGCTCATCGCGGAGAAGACGGCGCAGTCGCTGGACGAGTCACTGCGCATGGCCCGCGACGTGCTCGCACAGAAAAATGCGGACATGCAGGCGGAGATCGCGACCCTCGAGCATGTGATGGCCGCGGGGATGCTCCCGTCCGCCGCGCAGGGATCCAGGGACGCGATCGACGGGATGTTCGCGATCAGGGGATATGACGTGGGGTACTTTAAAATCCTGGAGGCCGGCGACCTTGGGAACATCGTGTCGGACACCGGGTCCATGAAACATGCCGATATATCCGACTCCGTCCTGAAGCTCCTGCGCGCGGTGCGCGTCGATCAGGGGCGAAAGGTCTATTCGATATCCGTGGGGGCGCAATCGGTGTTGCTGGGCATGCTCGTTCGGGGGCAGCATGTCATCGCGCTCGCCTGCGTGATTCCGGCCGACGTATATGCGCGGATATCGCTGTTCGAGGAGTCGGTGGGCCGATACGCGCAGAGCGAATACCTGAAGCCCTATTTCGAAACGGGCGTGGGCGTGTTCCTCCTCGTGCTTTCGATCGTCATCATTTTATTGTCGATAGGGGTGAGCCTGGTGCTCTCCCGCAACATCACCAGGCCCGTGCTCGCGCTCGAGGAGGCCGCGCGCGCGGTGGCCTCCGGGCGGTTCGACATTGAGCTCAGGAGGGACTCGCAGGACGAGCTTTCGCTGCTCTTCGATTCGTTCAACAAGATGGTGCGGCAGCTGGAGGAGAGCCGCACGGTGATGTTTCACACGCAGAAGCTCGAGGCTTGGCGCGACATGGCCCGAAAGCTCGTTCACGAGATCAAGAACCCGCTTACGCCCATCCGCCTTTCGGCGGAACGGATCCAGAAACGCTATTCCGAAAATCATCCCGAGATCGGGAGCATCGTTATGACTGGGACCGATACCATCATCGAGGAAGTGAAGGTGCTCATGAACATGCTCTCGGAATTCACGCGCTTCGCCCGGCTCCCGGAAATCAATCCCGTGCTCGAGGACCTGAATCCCGCGGTGGAGGCATGCATTAATTTCTTTCACGGGAGCGAGGGGGTCCGTTTCCACCTGGACCTCGCCCAGGGGATTCCCCGGCTCCTTCTCGACAAGGGGCTTATCCGGCAGGCGCTCACCAATGTCGTGCAGAATTCGATTGACGCGCTTGGCGGAACCGGAAACGTGTATATCCGTACCTGGCGCGAAGACGGTCCCGCGGGGGCGCGCGCGTTTGTGAGCGTCCGCGACGACGGCCCGGGTATTAAGCCGGGAGATCTGGAGAAGATATTCGAGCCCACGTTTTCGACCAAGGCACACGGGACCGGGCTGGGTCTTACGATAGTGGAAAAGATCATCCTCGAGCACCGGGGGAAAGTGACCTGCCGGTCGAAGACCGGCGCGGGCACCGAGTTCGTATTCGAATTACCGATACCCTGAGGGAGGGCGCATGGCCCGGATACTCATCATAGACGACGAAGGCAACATCATCAAAACGCTCTCGGCGATACTGGAGGACGAGGGGCACGAGGTCGTCTCCGCGTCCACGGGAGGAGAGGGACTCGCCGCGTTCAAGCGGGGCGATATCGACGTCGTGCTCCTGGACGTGTGGCTTCCCGATATCGACGGGATCGAGGTTTTCTCGCGGATACGCGAGTCGCGTCCCGATTCCGCGGTCATCATGATTTCCGGGCACGGTTCGATCGACATCGCGGTGAAGTCGACCAAGATGGGAGCCTTCGATTTCCTCGAGAAGCCCCCCTCGATGGAGCGCGTCCTCACCTCGGTCAATAACGCGCTGGAGCAATTGCGCCTGCGGAGGGAGAACATCCAACTGCGCCGCGAGGTGCTCATGGAGGACGAGATGATCGGCGAATCGTCCGCCATGGCCGAGATCCGGCAGGTCATCGAGACGGCCGCCTCCACGAACGCGCGCGTGTTCATCACCGGGTCGAACGGCACGGGAAAGGAGCTGGTCGCGCGCGCGATCTTCCGCAAGTCACGGCGCTCGAACAAGCCCTTCATCAAGGTGAACTGCGCCGCGATCCCCACCGAGCTCATAGAGAGCGAACTTTTCGGCCACGAAAAGGGCTCGTTCACGGGCGCGGTCGCGCGCAGGCTGGGCAAGTTCGAGCTCGCGCATAACGGCACAATTTTCCTGGACGAGGTGTGCGACATGAGCGCGAGCGCGCAGGCGAAGGTCCTGCGCGTGCTGCAGGAGCAGCAGTTCGAGCGCGTGGGGGGGAGCGAGACGATATCGGTCGACGCGCGGGTGATCTCGGCGACGAACATAGACGTGGAAAAGGCGATTAGGGACGGGAACTTCCGGGAGGATCTCTACTACCGGCTGAACGTCATACCCATCCGTGTTCCGTCGCTCTCCGAGCGGCAGGACGATATCCCGCTCCTGGTTTCGTACTTCATGGATAAATTCACCAAGGAGCACGGTCTGGCGGGCAAGGAGATCACGGCGGACGGCATGGACCTGCTCCGGGGGCATCCCTGGCCCGGCAATATCCGCGAGCTCAAGAACGTGATCGAGCGCATCTGCATTATGGTGCGGAAGGAGGATATCGGCGCGACGGATATCCGCAAGCACCTGGCCGCCAGGGGCGATAAGGCCGCCCGCGCGGGAGACGGCTCGTCCCTCAAGTCCGCGCGCGAGGATTTCGAGCGCGACTACATCGTACGCACACTGGAAAAGAACGAGGGCAACGTGACACTCACCGCAAAAGAGCTGGGCATGGAGCGCACCAATCTCCATCGAAAAATAAAGCAGTACGGCATCGATACGGACCGCGCGGGGGAATGAGGCGGCGGCATGGACGATTCGAGAAGGGACATCGCGTCGATACTGCGGCGGCGGGGCGGGAGAAGCGTTCTCCCCTGGCGCGGCGAAGACGAGCGCTCGTATCTCGCGGGACTCCTGCGGGACGCCCCGGGGCGTTCCCCGGAACGCGCGCCGCGGGGCGAGGCTGCCGATGCGGCCCTCCCGCCTGTCAAATCCATTCCCGAGGAGATCGCTTCCTGCACGCGCTGCCAGGCGACGGGCGGGAAAAAGCTTCCCTTCGGGGGCGGCGGAAACGGTGTGATGATCATGCTCAACCCGCCCGCGATGATGGGCAGGGCGGAACGCGCCGCGTACCGGAAGGAATCCGCGGAACTTTTACGAAAGATGTGTGCGGCGATCGACCTGGACGTGGAGCAGTGCTATGTCACGGGCACCGTCAAGTGCGAGCCCGCGGGGGCGTCGCTTTCCCCGGGGGCCATGCTCGCCCAGTGCGAGCACATCCTCGACCGGGAGATCGCCGAAACAGACCCGCGCGTGATCCTGGTGATGGGGGACATGCTTCCGCTAAAAAGACTGAAAGACAGGCACACCTCCGCGCGCTGGTTCGCCGTCGAGCATCCCGTCGCGCTCATAAAGAACCCCGATTTAAAAATGCGCGCGTGGAACACGCTCAAGCTCGTGCGCCAGGCGATCGCGGACCCCGACGGGCGCGCATGAAATACGCCGACGTGTACGTGGGGTATCCCGTGGAGGGCTCGTTCACCTACCGGGTGCCGGAGGGCATGGACGCATTTCCCGGGATGCGCGCGCGCGTGAATTTCAAAAACCGCACCGTGACCGCGTTCGTGCACCGCGTTCACGGTGAAACGCCCGCCTTCAAGACCAAGGACATCCAGTCGCTCATCGATCCCGCGCCCATATTCGACGAACGCTTCACGGCGCTGTGCGCCTTCGTCGCCGATAATTATTTTTCCAGCATGGGCGAGGCGATGGCCATGGCGCTCCCCTCCGGCCAGCGCCCGTCCGCGCGGCACGAGGAGGATGCCGGCGTTTCGGCCGGCGCGCTCGTGCTCACGGAAGAGCAGCAGGCCGCCTGCGACGCGATTTTCGCCGCCCGGGACACGGGCGAGCGCGCGCACCTCGTGTTCGGCGTGACCGGGAGCGGGAAGACCGAGCTCTACATGGCCCTCGCGCGCCGGGTGATGGACGAGGGTAAATCGGTCATATACCTCGTGCCGGAAATTTCACTTTCATCGCAGGTCTTCACGAGGCTCAGGGGCATGTTCGGGAACGAGCTCATCGTGTACCACAGCATGCTTACGGCCAACCAGCGCCTTCACAACTGGCTCAAGTTCATGCGCGGTGAGGCGCGGATCGCGGTGGGGACGCGTTCCGCAGTGTTCCTCCAGGCGCCCGACCTGGGGCTCCTGATAATCGACGAGGAGCATGACGGCTCCTACAAGGAGCACAGCAGCCCCCGTTACAACGCGCGCAGGGTAGCCTTCAGGCGCGCGCGCGACGAGGGCGCGCTCCTGGTGATGGGATCGGCGACGCCCTCCGTAGAATCGCTCTACGCCGCCGAGCGCGGCATGATGCGGCTTCACATGCTCAGGAAACGATACGGCGGCGCGACACTCCCAAATATCGAGATCGCCCGCCTGGAATCGCTCTCCCCGTCCAAGATGCTCTCGACGCCGCTGCTGCTGGGGACCACGAAGGCGCTGGACGAGGGGGGACAGGCAATCTTCTTCCTGAACCGGAGGGGGTTCGCGCCCTTTCTCATCTGCGCGGGATGCGGCGCGGTCCAGGAATGCCCGCATTGCAGCATCAGTCTCAATTTCCACCGCGACGAGACCCTGCGCTGCCACTACTGCGGTCATTCGCGCAGGGTGCCGGAGGTGTGCCCCTCATGCGGGGACGCGAAGCTCGAAAAGGTGGGGACCGGGACCCAGCGCCTGGAGCACGCGGTCGAGAA
Source organism: Spirochaetota bacterium (assembly GCA_004297825.1). Taxonomy (NCBI): domain Bacteria; kingdom Pseudomonadati; phylum Spirochaetota; species Spirochaetota bacterium. The sequence goes on along the minus strand of SCSX01000085.1, from coordinate 2,032 downwards.
GGCGTTCGCGGGAAGGAGGATTTTCCGGCTGGACCAGGACAGCGCGCGGCGGAAGGGGACCGCGGGGGATCTCGTCGCGGGAATGCAGAGCGGCGCGATAGACATACTGCTGGGAACCCAGATGGTCGCGAAGGGCTTCGATTTCCACGGCGTGACCCTCGTGGGCGTCATACTCGCCGACGTGGGGCTCAACATTCCCGATTTCCGCGCGTCCGAACGGATTTTCTCGCTCCTGCTTCAGGTGGCGGGACGGTGCGGGAGGGGAAGCTCGCCCGGCCGGGTGATCATCCAGACATTGAACGGCGATGCGGAGATATTCGAATTTCTCGTCCGGCACGACTACGCCGGTTTTTACCGCCGCGAGCTCGAACTTCGCAAGGCTTGCTCCTACCCGCCGTTCTCGCGGCTCGCGCGGCTCCTGGCCCGGGGGCCGTCGGAGGAGCGTGTGGCCAGGACCATCCAGGAGATAGCCGGGGCGCTCCGGCCGGTCGTATCGGCGGAAGGCTCGGGGACCGTGATGCTGGGACCCGTGGAGGCGCCCCTCGCGAAGATAGGCGGCAATTTCCGGCATCACATCATCCTGAAATCCCGCGACAACGAGGCGCTCCGGCGGGCGATCACGACCGCCCGTGCGTGCGTAATTCCGCATAACGTGTACCTGGAAATAGACGTGGACCCCGTGGAGCTCATGTAGGTGCGCGCCCCGCGCGCGCCGGCTACTTTTTCCCGCCCGCCATCGCCTCGCGCTCGATGATCTTGAACAACACCTCCCGGGGGGGCACGCCCTCGAACCTGCGCCCGTTGATGAAAAGGGTCGGCGTTGCGTTGATCGCGAGCGACTCGGCGAGCTTCAGGTCCTCGATGAGGCGCTCGTCGGTCCGGGGGGACTGTATCTCCCTGAGAAATGCGTCCGCGTCCGTGATGGACGAGGCGATCAGGAGCGCGGTGTCCAGCGTGTAGCGCCTGGCGATGTCGCCGTACGCCCCAAAATGCTTCATCAGGTATTCCTCGAACATCCCCTTACGGGCAGCCGCGATGAACGCGCGCGAGGCGAAGCATGAATTCTGGTATTTCGTGTGCCGTATGTACTCGTTGCATCCGCGGTCCAGTGGAAAGTTGTAATAGGTGAAGCGCACATTATCGCGGTAGCGCGCAACGACCTGCTTCTCCACCTGGTAGAACTTGTAACACGCGGAGCACAGAAAATCGGTGTAGACCGCGATCGTGACCGGGGCGTGCTCGTCTCCCAGCGCGAGGTCGCGCGCGGGCAGGCTCCTGGCCTCGGGTTCCCGGGAATAGAACTCGTTCACCATGGCCATGATATCATCGGCCCCCGGCTTTTCCGCGGCCGTTTTAACCGACAGTATGGTAGCGGTCGAGAACACCGCGAAGAACAGGAGCACGATGAACACGATGAACAGCGACGAGGCAGCGCGCCGGTCGGGCTCCATGGCGAATCCCAGGATCTCCCGCGTTATTTCACGGATTCCCGCACCGCGTTCCGCGCGCAGCGACCGGTACCAGAGTGCGGCCAGGGTCGCGATGAGCGCGTTGATCCCGTAGGTGAATACGCAGATGGTGCACAGGCTTTTCATGTACACGAGGATCGCGCCCAGGGCCATGTCGGCGAGGAGGCCCGCGGCGGCGAGGGCGGCGGTAAAGAGCCAGGCGACGGTCGCGTATCCGCCCCCGGCGTAATCGGCGATGAGCAGGATGAAAATAATCAGGATGTAGAAGAAGAGCCCGTAGGCGGCCACGGGAACGCCCAGGAACGCGGCGAAGTCCGACTGGCTCACGGCGTAGCACGGGTCGGCGATTCCGCCGCCGCACGAGATCACCCGCGCGTGGGCGTCGGGATAATAATGGTCCAGGAGCATGAGCGCGGAAAGCCCCGCACCCAGGATCGCGCACACGATAATCAGGTACATGAATTTTTTCATGGTTTCGTATACGCGTCCGCGCGATTTTTGTCAATCGGGATATGGGGTGGATGGGGGGCGGTAACGGGTAGAGACGTCCCGCCGGGACGTCT
>SCSX01000084.1 GCA_004297825.1 Spirochaetota bacterium | reverse complement strand
ATGAAGGGAAGAATCCATCGCCGCACCAGCGCCGTCTAAGCATTACAAACCTGTACACACCAGAAATACCGGAGCGAGGTGCGTCCCCACACCGCGTTTCCCTGGAATATAATTCACACCCTCGACGTATCGGAATCCACCTCAAGGCAATTAACTCTGCGGCAATAAGCGCTTGGAAACACGACCCCTTCGCCGATACAGGAGATTTTCCCTGACCGGAAAAAATAGTGGGCGTATTACAGTATTTAAGATATTATTGTAATATTATTTTCAAGGAGATTTACCATGCCATCTTCCAACAGCATTGCACGCCTGTCCGCTTCACGGGGATTCAGGGACCAGATACTCTCGTGTCTCGCGGACCACGTAAACCAGGAACTCGACCCCGCGAATCGCCCGGCCGCCGCGGAATCGCTTCTCCGCGAGACCATCGCCTCCACCGGGGGCAGCTTCGAAAATCCCGATGCCGAAACGCTCCTTAGGGCGATGCGCCTCATCGCGGCGCGCGAGCTCAAGACCGGCAAGAGCGCGAAGACCATCGCGGAAAATTTCCATCGCATCGCTAAAATGATCACCGGCGAGCCCGGTGCCTGATCTTTCGGAGAAACGCAATGATAACAGTCGATCCCCACCGCTGTCCCCAGAACCACCCATGTCCCATGGTGAAACGCTGCCCGCACGCCGCGATCACCCAGCAGGGATATCTCGCCCCGGCGATAAGCCGGGAGCACTGCGCCTCGTGCGGCGTGTGCGTTCAGTCGTGTCCCTATAAGGCGTTCGTGAATCTGGGGGAAATGTGATACTCCCGCTCCCGTACCCCCGGAGGGGGCAAGGAAATATATTTCTGGGGTCAGGGGGGCGTGACGGTCGGGGGTACCCTGAAAGCGCGGATTCGAATCCGCGCTTTCTATAGCAGGTTTGTCGCGAGCTCCGCGAGCTCGCTTCGCTCGCCCTTCTCGAGGGTGACGTGGGCGTAGAGGCCCTGACCGCGCATCTTGTCGATGAGGTAGGTGAGTCCGTTCGAGCGCGAATCCAGGTAGGGCGTGTCGATCTGGTAGGGATCGCCCGTGAAGACGATCTTGGTCCCCTCCCCCGCGCGCGTGATGATGGTCTTGACCTCGTGCGGCGTGAGGTTCTGCGCCTCGTCCACGATGAAGTACACCTTCGAAAGGCTCCGGCCGCGGATATACGCGAGCGCCATGATGAGCAGTTTCTCGTTGTGCACCATGTCGTTTATCCGGCGGTAATCGGGGGAATCCTCCTCGAACTGGTTCTTGATGACGGACAGGTTGTCGAACAGAGGCTGCATGTAAGGGTCAAGCTTGTCCTTGATGTCCCCGGGGAGGTAGCCGATATCGCGGTTGGAGAGGGGGATCACCGGGCGCGCGAGGAGTATCTGCTTGTAGTCGCGGCGCTTCTCGAGCGCGGCCGCGAGCGCCATGAGCGTTTTCCCCGTCCCCGCTTTTCCGGAAAGCGTGACGAGCCGAATCTCCGGGTTCATGAGTGCGTCCAGCGAGAAGGTCTGCTCGGAATTGCGCGGGTGGATGCCGTACGCGCGCCGCTTTTCCACGAGCCGGAATGCATGCGCCTCCTGGTTGAACGTCGAAAGCGCGCTCTTCGTACCGTTCCTCATGATGAAATATTCGTTGGGACACGGGGGGTCTGCCAGGTTGAACTCCTCGATGGGAACGAATCCCTCTTTGTAGAAACGGTCGATGACCGATGAGCTCATGTGCTCGACGATGTTTTTCCCCGTGTAGAGATCGTCGATGTCCTTGACCTTTCCCGTTTCATAGTCCTCCGCCTGCACGCCTATGCTCTTCGCCTTCATGCGGAGATTGATGTCCTTGGAAACCATGAAGACGCGGTCGGCCCCGTACTCGCGCGAGAGATTGTAGGCGAGGGAGAGTATCCGGTGATCCGGACTGTCCTCCCAGAATATGCTCCTCAGGTGCTCGTCCTTGACGATGTTCGTATTGACGACCAGGAATCCCCCCGAACCGAGAAGTACCCCCTCGTTCAGCAGCTTGCCGTCGATGAGCGCGTCGAGCTCCCTCGAAAATTCGCGCGCGTTGAAATTGATGATTTCGTTGCCCCGCTTGAAGCGGTCGATCTCCTCTAGGAGCGTGATGGGGATGACGACATTGTGTTCCTGGAACGAATAGATGCACCGGAAATCGTGCAGGACGACGTTGGTGTCGAGAACGAAGATCTTATTGCCGTTTAGGTTAAGCATATTCTCAAGAGACATAATACAATGCGGGAAGGCGTTTGGCAATTAATTTTTTCCAAAAACTCCGTTTATTCATACAATCCTTACAAACCGCGCACAAAAAAAATCGCGGCGGGCCCCTGCCCGCCGCGACTCACCATTCCGGCAATGACCGCTTTAAACTGCGGCGTCGCCGGATTCGGAGGTGCGTATCTTTACGACTTCATCGATCTTGTAGATGAAGATCTTCCCGTCCCCGATCTCCCCGGTGCGGGCGGCCGTGATGATGGCGATCTTGATCTTTTCCGCATCGGCGTCCTTCGCCACTATCTCGATCTTCATCTTGCTGAGCATCGAAACCTTGTACTCCTCACCGCGCCACTGCTGCACGATGCCTTTCTGCCTGCCGTGACCCCTTACCTCGGTCATGGTAATGCCCGTGTATCCGACTCCGTCCAGCGCCTGGAGCACGTCATCCAGCTTCTCGGGGCGTATGATCGCTTCCACTTTTTTCATTGTATGCCTCCTTCCTTCATTGCGCCTTTGCGGGCGCGCTGCCCTTGGAGAACGGGGTCTCCGAGAACTTATCGAGCTTGATCCCGGAATATCCGGATACACCCATTTCAGGTATATCGAGCCCGTCTACCTCGGCCGCAGGGCTTACCCTGTTCCCAATAACGAGATCGATAAGCTTAAATACGATATAGCCCAACAATCCCACATACAGGATGTTCGCGCCCATGCCGATCAACTGGGCCACAAACTGGGAGGGATCGCCGTAAAAAAGACCCTTCACGGTGCCGGCGACGCCGTTAAGCCCTTCGCCGTAGGTCCCGTCCGCGAAGAGGCCCACTGCCAGTACGCCCCATGCGCCATTCACGCCGTGCACGGCGACCGCGCCCACCGGGTCGTCCACGCGGAGTTTTCGTTCGATAAAGAACGCCGCTTCGATTACAAGCACGCCCGCGACAAGTCCGATAATCGCTGCGCTTCCCGCACTCACGAACGCCGAGGGTGCGGTAATCGCCACGAGCCCGGCCAGCAGACCGTTGCACATCATGCTGGGATCGGGCTTCTTGGTCCTGACCAGCCACATCCACAGCGTCGCGGCAACCGCGCCCGTCGCGGACGCCAGCATCGTATTCACCGCCACGACGCTTATTCTCAGGTCCGTACCCGCCAGCGTGGAGCCTGGATTGAAGCCGAACCAGCCGAATGCGAGTATGAAGGTGCCGATAACGGCCATTGCGATATTGTGGCCGGGGATCGCGTTGGGCGAGCCGTCGGCATTGTATTTGCCGATACGCGGGCCCAGCATCTTTGCGCCTACGAACGCCAGGACGCCCCCGGTCATATGAACAACCGAGGAGCCCGCGAAGTCGACATGCCCGTGACCCAGTGCGAAATTTTTACCAAGAGCGGAGAGCCAGCCTCCTCCCCATACCCAGTTGCCGTAGATGGGGTATATTATGGTGCCCACCAGCAGCCCGTAAACAAAAAACGAGGAATATTTCCAGCGTTCCGCCATGGAGCCCGTGGGAATGGTCGCCGTCGTGTCCATGAATACCATCTGGAAAAGGAACATCGCGAACACCGCGACGTCGTACACGCCCGTCAGCATGAAACCCTTGCTTCCAAAAAGACCGAACTCCTTCCCGAAGAGGGTCACCGTGAATTCGCTCGAAAGCCCGTCAAATCCCCCAAGGGTTCCCAGCGCCCCCACCCCGCCAAACATGAGCGCGAATCCGCACAGGTAAAAGCCCAGCATGCCCAGCGGGTAGATCATTAAATTCATCGCCATCGTATGCGCCACGTTTTTCGCGCGGGTGAGTCCCGATTCGACCATCGCGAACCCGGCCTGCATGAACATCACCAGAAAGCCCGTGATCAGCACCCAGACCATGTTCACGGCTACCTTGCTCTTACCCACCTCGTCGGCGATTTCCGCTATCGTGGGATTTCCCGGTTTCGCCGCGGTTACGTCGGCGGCGTTTCCGGTCTTTGAACCGCTTGGATCCACGGCCCGCGCGGACGGCTGCACCGCCGCGGCCGCGTCCTGTTTCGGCTTCGCCGCGTCCTCGGCGAGCGCCATGAGCGGCATGAGTGCGATGATCGCGACGCATGCCAGCAACAATAACTTCCTCATCTTCATCGTTCGAATCCTCCTGTTATTAATTGATTAGTACGCACAAGCCCGCATTCACGCTCATAGGCATCCTCCTCGACCGGGGTCGCGGCGCGTTCCGCGCGCTTTTCAATCCGGTTTCAATGAAATAAATTTCCATACTGTGGTTTTAGCACACGCACAAAACCTGTCAACGTTCGCGGGTCGCGGCGTGGAAAATCGGGGCCTATTTTACCTTCAGGTAATATATTTCCATGAGGTTAAATATTTTTCCGCAAGGCCCCGGCGGCCGCGCGGCCGTTAGCGTCGCTTATATCGCGGGAAAATCCGCGCTCACACGCCCCCAATATTACGGGCGTGTAACATTATGCCCGCGATCGGCTTTCCGGCAAACCGGCGGCGGTTACCGGCGCGGGAGCGCGCGCCGCGTCCGGGCGGCAACACGCGGCTGGAAATTCCGGGAAAAAGAAAACGGGCGGTAACACGTAACGGCGGCGGGGAAATAAAAATAATGATTGATTTATGGATTACGTTGTATATCAATGAAATCATCTTGCTCTACACGTGCCGGCCCCGCGAGCCCGGTTTGAACCGGATGCGGCGGGGAATGGGCGCCGCCGTACCTCACGCCACCGCGGTCGCCGCGGCGGCGATAAGCATTCATCTTCCAACGTGCGTTCGCACGGTACCCTTTAAGGGCACAAGGGGGAAGAATGCGCATTTTTCGAAGCGCCGGCCTCCCCCCGGGGAATAATGCCGGAAGCCGTCCATAAAACCCATCGAGGAGCGTTTACATGGAAAAAGCCGCACGCCTGAACGAAGCGAAAGACTTCCAGGTTTCACCGGGATACGCACGGTACGTGTTCCTCCTGCTGTTCCTGCTCTACCTGTTCAATTACGTGGACCGGATGGTTGTCGCCGCCATCTTCCCGTACCTGAAGGTCGAGTGGGCCCTCACCGACGCCGAATGCGGCTGGTTCGCCTCGATCGTGACGCTCATGATGACCCTGTTCGTCTTTCCCGTATCACTGCTTGTCGACCGGTGGAGCAGGAAAAAAGCAATAGGCATCATGGCGGTGCTCTGGAGCATCGGCGCGGCGGCGTGCGCGTTGACGAAAAGCTTCACGCAGTTGTTCACCGCGCGCTCGCTTATCGGCGTCGGGGAGGCAGCGTACACCTCAGGAGGTCACGCGATGATCGCGGCATATTTCCCCGAGGAAAAGCGCGCCACCATGAACGGGCTGTTCACGGCTGCCATTCCCATGGGCACCGCGATCGGGGTGATACTGGGCGGGGTGATCGCGGAGAGCCTGGGCTGGCGCTACGCCTTCGGCCTGCTCGCGGTGCCGGGGCTTATCGTCGCCCTGCTCTTTTTCTGGGTGAAGGACTACAAGACGGTGCAGATCACGAGAAAGTCCGGCACGGGTGCCAACGCGGTTCACGTGAAGATGAAGCCGGGTGAAATCGCCAGGGAATTCCTGCACACACCCTCGGTGCTGTTCACGTACCTGGGCTACATCGGAAACACCTTCGTCACCACGGCGCTTATGAACTGGCTTCCCTCGTACTTCAACCGGATGGACGGGCTTCCCATGGACAAGGCGGGCGTGAAGACCTCGGTGGTGTTCCTCCTCGCGATTTTCGGCGCCCCCATAGGCGGGTTAGTCACCGACAAGCTTCGCCGCAAGTATCCTAACGCGCGCATGAGCGTGCCGGCCGTCACATCGCTCCTCACCGGGCTGTTCCTTTTTATCGGCTTCTTCTTCCTCGAGGGGACCGCGCAATACGTGTTCCTCATCTGCTTCGGATTCACCGCGCCCATGTTCGCCGCGGGCGGCTCCGCGGTCACGCAGGACGTCGTGCACCCCGGCCTTCGCGCGATTTCCTACAGCCTGGCGCAGTTCTTCATGATGCTCCTGGGCTACAGCCTGGCACCCATATTCGTCGGGTACATATCGGACCGCTACGATCTCCTTACCGCGTTCAAATTCCTCCCGCTTTTCTCTCTTTTCGGGGCAGTGGTATTTTTCATCGGGTCGTTTTTCTACGTGAGGGACCTCAACAAGGTCGAGCGCGTGGGATTGGAAGAGTAGCGGCAGGGGGCCCGGGGGCCGATACACCGGTCCGCGGCCCCGGGGGCGTTCCCCCGGTTCCCGCCTCCCGCGCCGCCTGGCGGGGGGCGTTTTTATTTATTCCGTCGCGCCGGTCGTAATGAGCGCGCTCAGCTCCTCGGTTCCGCCCGTGATCACCCGGGCGAATTCGAGCATCTGCTGCGTGTGTGACCCTATCGTCTGCGCCAATTCCGCGATCCTCTGGACGGTCGCCATGCTTTCCTCCATCGAAAAGCGCTGTTCGTCCGTCGCCGATAAAATCGATCGCGAAAGCGAGCCCAGGATCGCGGACTGCTCCTCCACCGCGCCTATCGCGCCGTTCTGCGCCGTCATCGCCTCGCGCACCTCGTCTATCTTCTCGTTACTCGCCCCTATGAGCGCGATAACCTCGTCCACCGCGGAGCGGGTGTCGTTGACGAGCGCGCCGCCGCGCTCGATGTCCGCCCGGATGCGTTCGAGCTGGGCCGATATCTCCCTGGAATTGTCGGAGGTCGCCTCCGCGAGCTTGCCGATCTCGTCGGCGACGACGGCGAAGCCGCGGCCGTGCTCGCCCGCGCGCGCGGCCTCGATCGCGGCGTTAAGCGAAAGCAGGTTGATCCTGTCGGTGATATCGTTAATGACCGAGATGAACGCGGTGATCGACTGCCCACCCTCGCGGAGGAGCTGCATCATGCCGCCCATCTGGGAGAGTATGCGCGAGGTGCTTTCGGACGAAGCGGCCACGCGTCCTATGTCCGCCAGTACCGCGGAGCTCAGGTCGAGCACCCTTCGCTCGCTTTCCCTGAGCGTCGCGATGAGCGCCGCGGATTTCTCGGATTCGGCGCTCTGCGCCGTCATGTTCCGGTTGATCGACTCTATCGAGGCGACCTGCTCCTCGTACACCGAGGAAAGCTCTTCGCTCATCGCCGCCTGATCCTGCGAGAGCTGCGAGAATGTGTCGCAGACCGATTTCTGGTCCCTGCTCACGCCGGTGAGCGACTCGTTCATACCGGTCGCGGAGGCGATTATCCCTTCCAGGTGCGCCGAGCGCGATCGCGCGATCCGCTCATTCTCCTCGGCCTTGAACGAAAAACCGCGCAGGTTTTTCAGCACCGTAGCGCACACAGCCGTAAAGCCCCCGATGAGTATGAGCTTCGCTATCTCATCGTCTATCACCGCGTGTCCCGGAATTGGATTTCCCACGGCCCAGGGCACTCCCATGACCACTACGCAGAACGCGATAAGCGCCGAGTACTCGAGCGCCGCGAGCCCTCCCGCGAGTGCGGTGAGGGCCCTGCTGTTCTGGAGCAGGGTGAGGAGGATAAAGAGGAAATAGACCGAGAAGACGATGCTTTCGTTCACCACGAGGTAAGGTTTGTCGGTGAACGCGTACGCGGATTTGATGAGCGTCACGATGTTCATCTCGACCGCCATCGTGACAAACTGAAGCGCCGCGCCCCCGCGCCCGCGGCGCGTCAACGCATAGTTCACCACGGCGGTTACGAAATAGATCCCCAAGCCGCTGAAATAGGCGATGTTGATGACCAGCATGTTGCTTTCCGCTGAGCCCGCGACAACTGCAAGCAGGGCGATGATTATGATCATCCTGATCCGGTTCGCGATAAGTATGTTTTGCCGTGAGATGTCGCCGATCGATCCGGCCTGGCTCATAACTTTCCTCCCCATTCTTCCTCCCGCTCCTGCCGAACGCGCATTGAAAATTTGAGTGAGCGCTCAATCATTGGGGGCACATACACCCCCCGCTGTCAAGATTAATCGCGTCGCTGCCGAATCCACGGGCGGCATTCCTTCTTGCGCGGCCGTGCATTGGGAAGCCATGGTGCATATCCGTCGAAGCATACGTCAATTTCCCGGGTGCGTCAACCAGGAAAACCGCCCCAGGATACGCCACGGCCCTCCTATTTTGCCCGCGCTCGATCAAAAAACAGTTGAAAGCCGGCACGCCCAGGTCTAGGGTTCTCCATTGCAACCAGTTTAAGGAGGAACCCCGGCGGCATGGGCATACCCGAATTATATAAAGAAGGATTCGTGATTTCATTCGAGCTGTTTCCGCCCAAGACGGAACAGGGCGAGATCAACCTCATGCAGGCCCTGGGCGAGCTCGCGGTATTCAAGCCCGGGTTCATATCGGTGACGTACGGGGCGGGGGGATCCACCCAGTCACGCACCCTGGAGCTTTCCCTCAAGATACGCGACACACTGGGCATCACGCCCCTTGTGCACTTCACCTGCGTGGGCGCGGGCAGGGACGAGATCGCACGCTACCTGGGCGATGTCAAGGCGAAGGGCATATCGAACATCCTCGCGCTCAGGGGCGATCCCCCGAAGGGACAGGAGCACTTCGTCGCACCGGTGGACGGGTTCCCGTACGCAAACGAGCTCGTGACCTTCATCCGCTCGATCAACGGGTTTACCATTGGCGTCGCGGGATACCCCGAGAAGCACCTGGAAGCCCCCAGCATGGAGGCCGATCTCGAGAACCTCAAGCGCAAGGTGGACGCCGGGGCCGATTACGTCATCACCCAGCTTTTCTACAACAACGACGATTTCTACGAGTTCATGAACAGCGTGCGCCGCATGGGCGTCACGGTCCCGGTGATCCCCGGCATCATGCCCGTCACCAACCAAGCGAACATCGAGAAGGTCACGCGCATGTGCGGCGCGAAAATCCCGAACGAGCTCATGAAAAGGCTCGTCACGTGCGGTTCGATCGTCGACGTCTGCGAGGTGGGGATCGAGTACTCGATCATCCAGTGCCGGGAGCTCAAGTCCTGGGGAGTGCCCGGTTTCCACTTCTACGCGCTGAACAAGTCGCAGGCGGTGTCGAAGGTCATTAACGCCCTGGATTGAATGGTGCGGGGTTGTTTGTGGATGCAACCGAAAACCTGTAGTAGAGACGTCCCGCCGGGACGTCTCTACTATGGATTTTCGGCCGTATGGACAAACGACCCCGCCGAACAATTGCCGGCGCCGTTGCACATACGGTATTATCAGCCCCCGAACCTCTTTTCCATTTCCGCCGCCTCTTTCTCCAGGGTTTCGATGCGCTTCCGGAGATCGCTCATGATTATTTCTATTTTCTCCACCGAGTATCCGGCAGTGGGCATCTTCTCGCCTATTTTCACGTACACCGTGGACGGATGCAGGATCATGGATCCGGGCGGGAGTATGTGGTACGAATTCCTGATGAAGATGGGCACGATGGGAACCCCGGTCTGCACGCATAGGTGGAAAAGCCCCTTCTTGAAGGGCTGAAGCACGCCGGTGCGGCTGCGCGTTCCCTCGGGAAAAATCGTGATCCGGTTTCCCCTCTTTACCTTTTCCGCCGCGAGGTCCATGCTCTTGATCGCTTTCGTCCGATTGGTCCGATTGATGGAGATATAGCCGTTCAGCCACATGTGCCAGCCTATGAACGGAATTTTAAAAAGTATGGCCTTGGCGACCCAGCCGAACCTGACCGGGATCACCGTACTCAGGATGAATATGTCGAAATGGCTCGCGTGGTTTGACGCGAATATCTGGACGCGGTCGCGGGCGATATTTTCCAACCCCTCCACGCGCACCGTGACCCTGCATGTTGCCAGGGTGCACCGGGACCACATACGCATGCACCAGTGCGCGACCTTTCCCCGCGGGCTGAACAGAATGGACACGTGTGAAATGATTCCGAAGAACGCCGTATAAAAAGCGAAGATGAAGAAAAACAGCAGGCTGTACAACGCTTCAAGAATTTTTTTCATCAAATAAACCTCGCAATGGAACGTACCGCGCAGTCATTTTCAGGATAGACAAAACAGCAAAATCCGTCACCTTGTATTCGACCGCCCGGTTTACGATTGCGCGAGGGCACAGTAGCGGTCCTTTTTAAAAATATCAACATTTTCCTTACTTCTTGACGGCGGCACGCGTTTCCTTAAAATCCATTCCGGCAGGAAAATCCAGGAGCGGAGAAAGCGATGAAACGCGTAGCGATAATCGGGGGAGGGGCATCGGGGCTCATCGCGGCGCACTTCTGCGCGCGCGGCGGATGCCGCGTGACCGTGTTCGAGCGGCAGAAATCCGCGGGGCGAAAGCTCCTCGCGACCGGCAACGGGCGCTGCAACATCGCCAACCGCGAACTTGACGCGGACCGCTACCACGGGCACAATCCCCGGTTCGCCGGCAATGTCATCGCGCGCTTCGGGCTCGATGAAACCACGGAGTTCTTCCGGTCGATCGGCATTCCCTTCGTGGAGGGGGAGCGCGGAAAACTCTACCCGGCGTCCCTCCAGGCGTCCTCCGTGCAGCGCGTGCTTATCTGGGAAATCGGGAGATTGGGGGCCGATATACATCTTCACCGCAAGGTCGACTCGATCCAGCCGCGAAACGGGAAATTCCTGCTCGTGACTTCCGGGCTCGAGGAGCTCGAGTTCGACGCAGTCGTCCTGGCCGCGGGAAGCTGCGCCGCCCCGCAGTTGGGCGCGTCCACCGCGGGCTACGAGCTCGCCTCCTCCCTGGGGCACCGGGTGTACGAGCCCTTTCCCGCCATCCTTCCGATCTCGATACCGCTCAAGGCGCTGCACCGGCTCGAGGGGATCAAGTGGGACTGCGGGGTGAGCGTGCGCGCGCGCGGGAAAACGATCGCGGAATCCAATGGGGAGCTCCTCTTTACGAAATACGGGATCTCGGGACCGGCCTCGCTCGATGTGTCCCGCGCCGTGAACGAACGAGTCCTCGCGGGCGAAACGCCCGAGGTCGCGATCGATCTCTTCCCCGCGACTGACGACGCGGGTCTTGCGGAGCTGCTGGACACGGTGCTGGCGGACGGGGAGCGCACCCTCGCCTTCGGCCTTCTCGGCATACTGAAAGAGCGCATGCCCGAGATCTTCCTCTCCCTCGCGGGACTGGACGGGCAGGCCCGCGCCGATTCGCTCTCCCCCGGAGCGCGCGCGCGGATCGTACGCGCGCTCCAGGATGTGCGCGTCGCGCCGGGCACCCCGCGCCCCTTCGCCGAGGCAGTGGTCGCCGCGGGGGGCGTGGACGTGGACGAGATCAATCCCGCGACGATGGAATCCAGGCGGGTGAAGGGGCTTTACATCACGGGGGAGCTTCTCGACATAGACGGCGACAGCGGGGGCTACAATCTCCAGTTCGCATGGAGCACGGGCGCGCTCGCGGGGATAGCGCTGGGTCGCGCGACGTGAGCGCTAGAACATCGTGGTGAATCCTTCCACCCTGGAGATAGCGGAACACACCTTGTTGAGCTGCGCCTCGCTCTCGAAGCGCGCGGAGAAGGTAAAGGATATGTACTTGCTGGTGCGGCTGAGCTTTGTCTCTATCTGCGGCATGAGCCCGTTTTCGCTGAAAATATTCCTGATGACGTCCAGTACGTAGGGAAGGTTCTTATATACGGCCTTGAAGGTTATCTCGCCGGGGAATTCCCTCGCGTCGCACTCTTCGCAGCGCTCCCCCTCGCGCAGGTGGGAATGATCATGGTCACGCATTAAATACTTACCTCGCCCACGCCCTTCTATTGTTCGAACGGAAAGCGGTAGCCGGTGAGTCCCATCTCGTTCCGCAGACCGGTGATCTCGCGCCGGAGCTCCTCGCCCAGGGGAACGCCCCTGCCCTTGCGCTCGAGCCAGGCCTGGTGCTCCTTCTCGCCTGCCGTATAGATGCACTCCTGGCCCGGCATTTTTCTCGAGGAGCGAAGCCCCCTGAGTATGTCGCCCGTGGTTTTCTTGAACTCGGCGGGCTCGATGAAGGACGATACGTTTATCGCGATGAAGAAATGGCCCAGGCTGTACGGGGTCTTTTTCCCCTCGCGGAGCCCGGTGAGCATCTTCAAAAACGGCCCGCCCTGCAAGGCAGCGGAAAGTATCTCCACCACGGTCGCGTACCCGTAGCCCTTGTAGCCGCCGCCCTCCTCTCCAATACCGCCTAACGGTGCCAGCGCCGCCGCGCCCTTCGTGAGGTCGTCCAGGATGCCGTGCGTATCGGTCCGGGTCTCGCCCTTCTCGTCTATGACCCAGCCGGGGGGCACGTCCTTCCCCTGCCGGCCGTATACCTCTATCTTCCCGCGCTGGCTCACGGAGGTGGCGCAGTCCAGCAGGAAGGGGAAGTCCTCGTCCGACGGTATGCCGAAGGTGAGCGGGTTCGTGCCCAGCATGTTCTCCACGCCGAAGGTCGGGGCGATGGAGGGACGCGCGTTCGTACCGGTGATCCCGATCATGTCCTCCTTGACCGCCATGAGCGCGTAGTAGCCGGCGATGCCGTAGTGCGACGAATTCCTTACCGCAACCATGCCCATACCGAACTCGCGCGCCTTGTCCATGGCCATGCGCATGGCACGCTTCGCGATCACGTGCCCCATCCCGTCGTGGCCGTCCACGACGGCGGTCGTGGGCCCTTCCCTGACGATCTCGAACGTGGTCCGCGGATTGAGGATGCCCGCCCTGATCCTGTCGATGTAAATGGGCTTAAGGCGGTTTACTCCGTGGGAATCGATCCCCAGCGCGTCCGCGGTGATGAGCACCTCGGCGCATACGGCAGCGTCTTCCGGCGGTACGCCCGCCGCGACTAATGCGTCGGCCATGAATCGCTCCATGACGTCGAAACTGACCCACGCCGTATCATGCTCCATAGGGACCTGTCTCCGTGTAGGGTAAAATATGCGCGTGCGCCCGGTCGCCGGCGAGGCGGGGGGCGTTTTTGCCGCTGGTAGTTCTCAGTCTGCACAGGCAGCGCGATTCGTCAATATGATTTTAGGGAGAAAAAGATCATTCCCGTAATTTATGCCCGCCCGGGGAATATCGCTGTTGACTTCCGGGGCTTATTTTCATTATTTTCTTAACAACTGAAATATTTTCCATTCAACACGGGGGATCACCCGATGAAAAGAACATTGATTGCGCTGGCCGCGCTGCTCTTCGTGACAGCCGGCGCCGGGAGCTGCGGGAAGGACGCGGGCACGGACTCGAAGGTCAAATGGATGTCGTATAACGAGGGGGCCGATAGGGCGCGCACTGAAGGGAAGCCGATGATAATCGACTTCTACGCCTCGTGGTGCCACTGGTGCACGGTCATGGACAGGGAGACCTTCGGGGACGACGAGACGGCGGCGATGATTGCCGGGAATTTTATACCGGTGCGCGTGGACGTCGAATCGACCGACAGGATCAAGGCGAAAAACAGGAATTTTGCGCCCTCCGCGTTCGCGTCCATGATGGGGGTACAGGGACTGCCGACCGTCGCGTTCATGGACAAGAAGGGCGAGCTCATAACCCTGGTCCCCGGGTACGTACAGCCCAAAATGTTCATCCCCATACTGCGCTACGTGCGGGACGAATGCTACCTGAAGCAGGTATCGCTCACCGAATACCTCGATCGCAGGAAGGAATGTTCCGGGAAGGATTAGCCTTCGCGTCAGTCCGCCTTGAAACGAAGGGTCACCGCGGTTCCGCTGTCCCTGACCAGAACGAGCGTTCCCTTGAGCTGCTCCTCGCCAAGTATGCTCACGAGCTTGAGCCCAAGTGTATCCGTTGACATGAATTCGATGCCCGGCGCCATGCCGCACCCGTTATCGGCGACGGTGAGCTCGATCATATCATCGGAGTTCATCTTCAGATCTACGCGAATCTCGGCCTGACCCGGCCAGTCCTCGGGGAACGCGTGCTTGAAGGCGTTCGAAATGAGCTCGTTCATTATCAACCCGCAGGGAATCGCGATGGCGAGCTCCACGCTCACGGGCAGTGCGTCGATTTTAAGCGAAACGCGCGCGCCGATTCCCGAATGGGCGGCGTGGAGCTCCCCGGCGAAGGTCCTCACGTAATCCGACAGGTCGATGCGGGCGAAGTCCCCCGACTTATACAGCTTCTCGTGGATGAGCGACATGGTCCGGATGCGGTTCTGCGAGGAACGGAGCACGTCGGTCACTTCCGCGTTCCTGTTCGTGCGCGCCTGCAGGCTGAAGAGGCTGTGGATGATCTGGAGATTGTTTTTCACCCTGTGGTGAACCTCCTTGAGGAGCACCTCCTTCTCGCGCAATGAGCTCGTGACGCGCTCTTCCGCGCGCAGCCGGTGAATGGCGAACGCGTAAAGCTGCGCGAGCCGTTTGACCGCCTCGAGATCGTCCGTGGTGTATCCGCGTGTCGAGTTCGCGAGCGCGATTTCCCCAAGGATCTCGTCGCCCAGCATCACCGGTACGCCCATGAAATTCCCGACAGGCACGTGCCCCGGGGGACAGGCGCCGCGCGCGGGATGCCCGGCCGGATCGTTCGTAAAAAACGCCTTTCCCGTGTTCAGCGCGTGTCCCCACAGTCCCGCATAGGTCCCGTCGGGCCCGGGGCAGAACTCGAACGCCCTTGCCCCCTCCGCGACGCCGCATCCGCCCTCTATCCCGGTGACGAGCGCGTGACCGATACACTTTCCGCCCGTGGGATCGGTCTGGGACACGAAACCGTGCTCGCTGAGCGTGAGCCAGCGCGCGTTCCTGAGCACCATGGCGGCGACGTCGGGAATGGTATAGGAGCGGGCGATGAGGGTTCCGGAGAGCAGGGTGAGCGCCTCGAGAATCGCCATCTCGCGCTCCAGCTTCGCCTCCGCCTCCTTCTGCGCGGTGATGTCCCTGAACATGGACACGATATGAGGCTCGCCCCCTATGTCCATGAGCGACGCCGAATACATACCCGTGTGCGTCTCACCGGCAGCCGCCCGTACATGGAGCTCCTGTTCGATAACGCTTCCGCCGTTTTTCAGCGTATCGACCAGCCACTCACGCCCGGGGGTGAGCGCATGAAACCCAAGCTCATGGGCGTCCTTACCGATGACCCCCTCGCGCGAATATCCGAGCTGTGCGCAAAACGCGTCGTTCACCTCCACGACCAGCCCGTCCGAAAGCCTCGTGATCGTCATAATCACGGGGTTGAGCTTGAAAGCCTTCGCGAATTTCTCCTCCGAAAGCGCAAGCATCTTTTCCCTGCGGTCGAGCTCGTACATGGCCGTCTGCAGCTCCAGGTTCTGCATCGCGAGCCGCTGGTTCTGGTGTTTGATCACGGTGTCGATGCGCACCCACTCGGTGATATCGTTCAGGGACATCATCACGCGCCCCGCGCCGCACTCCGCGGTATCCGACGGCAGGCAATTCACGGACAGGAAGAGTCGCCGTCCCCCGGGGGTTCCCACCGCGACCCGCGCGCCGTAGACCGGGACGCCCCGCGCCGCGACAAGGAAGGGCAGCATCTCGTCGCCCAACGGGTTGCCGTTGAAATCCATGAATTTCCAGCCGGGGGATTCATGAAGGCGCGCCTTTGGCCCGTCATGCGGAAGCTCGAGCAGGCGCCGGGCGAGATAATTGGCGTGGACGACAAGGCCTTCCCGGTCCAGTACGATGACGGGGAACGGGCTCGATTCGGCGGTTTTGATCAGCATCTCCGGATCGTGATCCGGCGCGCGGCGGGGGGTATCGTGCGCGAGGGCGGAATCGAGCGCCCGGCGGAACCTGTCCTCGTCGAGCGGGCAGCCCGGAATCGTTTCGCAGGGCGCATCGGCGCCGCCGCGGGCGTCATCATCCGCCTCACCGGCGATGAGAATGGCGGGAAGCGGTTGCCCTCCCCCGAGATGAGACGCGAGCCGGCAACCGGTCATCCCGTCCGGCAGGGAAGCGGGCGCCACCAGGAGGCCGATATCGGTCCCCCGCGCCGCCGTCGTTGCCTCCTCGACGCTCCCGACCCGGATGACCGCGATATCGGACCATGCCGCAAGGATCGCCTGGATATCGCCGGCGCAGCCGATCCCCTGCTCCAGGAGGAGTACCACGCGCGTTTTCAAGGGATTACCCGCCTGTCGGAAAAGGTTGACAATGTTTTTCGCCTGCGATACATTTCGGCTTCATGAAGTCCGGAGAAAACAGATAGCCCGATACCCGGCTCGAACTACAGCATAGTACGCCCTTCCACGCGGGCGTCAAATAATTTACGCATCCAGGAGGAACACCATGAAGAGGATAATACTGGCCGCCGTCACCATACTGTTCTGCGCCACGCTCCCCGGCCTCTCCGACGACGCGTATGAGCAGCAGAAAAAGGCCGGGAAATCCATGGTGAAGCAGCAGTATGCATCGGACATCGAGCGCAAGGAGGCGATCCTCCGCAAGATGCGCGAATACATCAAACAGATAAACGGAAGGCTCAAGAAGACCAAGGTCAAGGTCGATGCGCCGATAAACATCGACGACGTGACCGACATATCCAAGACCGAGGACGTGCACTCCAACCAGGTCGTGCCCCCGCGCGTGTTCGCGTTCGTCAACGACGAGAAGGTGCGCTTCCGCACCGACGGAAGCACCAGCGGCAAGATAATCGGCATGTTCGATTTCGCCGAGCAGGTGGAGGTGATCGTCCAGTCCACCGATACCGAGACGATCGACGGGGCGACGGCGCCGTGGTACATGGTACGCCGGGCCAACGATAACGAGGACGAGGGGTGGGTGTTCGGGGCCTTTCTATCCAAGGAGAAGCCCGCGGAAAAACCCAAGGAGACGGGCAAGCCCGCCGCCGGGACCAAGGTGACCGCCGGCGATTACGCGGTGCCCACCACAGGATTCCAGTCGAGCGCGTTTGGCTACCGCGTGGACCCCATTTCGAAAAAGGCCGACAGCTTCCACTCGGGGATCGATATCGCGGCCCCGAACGGCACCAAGGTCACCGCGACCGCCGCGGGCGAGGTGCTGCAGGCGGAGTTCAACCAGTATGGCTACGGCAACATGATCATAATCCAGCATGACAAGGACGTGACATCGCTGTACGGCCACCTCCAGAAGTACATCGTGAAACCGGGGCAGAAGGTCGCCAAGGGCGAGCAGATCGGCATGGTCGACACGACGGGCTATTCGACAGGCCCGCACCTGCACTTCGAGATCCGCAAGGGCGGGACCGCGGTTGATCCGAATGCGATTATGCGGTAGAGGGAAATAATTACCTCTTTGCCAGTTTTCACTGTATACTGTTATATACGCTCAGGGCGGCTGTATGGCTGCCCCGCGTGGTTTATGGCCAAGTAAAGAGGAAAAGATTTATGCGCCGATTCGCCCATCGAATGATCATAGTGCTCTCTGCCGCAACCCTGCTGTTCGCTTCCTGCCAGCCGGAATCCTCCAAGGGTGACGACAATGTCTACTGGGTGTTCGATACGACCATGTCTTACGACACCGATCCGAACGCCTGGTACACGATAACTACGGAAAAATACGCGGAGACCGCACATGCGATTGTGCTCGTCGATACGAACGTTACCGAGGAAATGATCGGCGTCAACGGTGTAAGCATGAGCGAAGCTCAGGCGCTCGCGGATGAGTTTGAGAATAATATCTACGACAAGGTCACGACCTATTTCGCGGAACCCATGGACGTCGACCACAACGGCAAGATGAAGCTCCTGATTTATAATATCCGGGATGAGAACTATTATATGTTGAGCAGCTCGTATATCGGCGGATATTTTTTCAGCATTGACGAGTACAGCAATAAATCGGTCCAGCAGGCCTACCCCGCCATGCATTCGAACCAGGGCGAGATCATGTACATCGACTGCGACCCGCAGGACATTGAAACCGAGGCGAAGGGCACGATCGCGCATGAATTTCAGCACATGGTGAACTTCGCGAATGCATACGCCAACAAAACCGACCTCATGGACACATGGATCGACGAGGGACTCGCGGAGGCGGCGAACCATTTGTGCTATGGGCCCTTGACGGACAGGATCGGCGAATACAACGCTTATGATACCGTGGCGCACCCGATCAACAGGCATCCCCTCTTTTATTGGGATTATGACAATTCGCTTCCTAACTACGACAAATCTTATCTCTTCTTTCAATTCCTGAACGCGCAATCAGCCGGCGGCGATGACATTTACAAGGCGATATACAATAATCAATACGTCGATTACCGGGCAATTGAAACCGCAATGGGCCAGGACGCTACGCTCGGGGGTTCATCATGGGGGACCACCAATCAGGAACGATTCAACAGGCTGGTACTCCGGTGGTATGCGACGAATAGCGGGGTTGCAGGGACACTCTATTCATACAATGGAAGATTGAGTGGAATCAATCAAAGCCTGCCCTCCGGCGCAAGTGGGCTGTTAAGCGGAGCGGGCGCTATTAAACAGAATGCGGGTGTATTTTCTTCAGGTAGCGCAGTTGCTGGTTTCATTTATCTTGGTGTCGGCGCAGCCGGAACAGGGGAAGATTTCAATGTATCTGACAATATCCCGGCAAGCTACCGTTTTGTCGCCGCGTATCGGAATTATTACCCTGAAACCGCAACCTCCGGCACATCGTCCATGCCGATCGTGTTTTCAGAGGATTCACTTATTGAAAGCGCACAGGCCATAGAATTCGCTGGAGACCGGCTGTTCACGATATCGGCACAGCCCCGGAAGATCGATCTTCTTCCGCCGCATTCGCGCCGGCCCGCATTATTCTTCGCACCGCTCGCCGACGAAGATTCCTCCCCCGAAGAGGAACCGGAGAAATAACCTGATGCGCCTTCATGGAACAAAGCTGATATCGGCGCTTGCGCTTCTCGTGCCGTTAATTCTCGCGTGCTGCTCGGCGCAACCGGCCGGCAGCGAGCGCGTTTCACTGAAGGGACATTTTGCAATGGCGGGCAACGCCCCCTTCGCGAAGCTCGTTTTCAGGGCGGAGAACGGCGCGAGCTACGAAGTGGCGCCCGTGGAAGCGAAACAGCTTTCGGCGCGGCAGGGTGGCTTAATCGCAATCGAAGCGGACATGACCGAAACAAAGCTCGAAACCGCGGACGGGAAGCACTCCCGAACCGTGCGCATGATCAGGAACATCACCGTGCTCTCTTCCCCGACCCGCTGACCTCATTACGGCCTTTTACATATCAAAAGAAATCTCATCCGAAACAAGCTTAAGCTCGTCTCCGGCTTCCCCGGTCGGCGGAGCCTGTTCCTTCTTCGCGGGAGCAGGCTTTTTATCCTCTTCCTGTTCGAATTCCGCGACCGGTTCGGGGCGCGGGGTAGGCGTGCTTTTCGCGGGCTTCTCGGGCGGAAGGATCTCATCATACGTCGCTTCGAGTCCCTCCGATTCCATCGCGCCTGACGAGGATTGCTCGGTGCGGGCGCGCTGGTTCCTGGGCTGCTCCTCTCCCTCATCGCCCGTGACGATATGGTCGCGGGAGCGCAGGAATTTCGCCTTCATGGAAAGCACGGTCGGGTTCTCTATGGTGATCTGTCCGAAATTGAAATTCAGGTTGTTGTCGTCCATAAGCAGGTTCACGACCGGCCCCGGATTGGAAGGGGAAATCCCCATCATGCGGAAAAGTTCGTCGATCCCGAAGTTGAGCGTGACGGGCTGGGTGTCCTTGAGCGAGTGGTGTTCCTCGAGAAGCTTGTTTTCCAGGAATACGTAGACGCGCGTGACGGGCTTCGAGTATACCCGCGATTCGAGCCGTATGTAGGTGAACCAGATTCGCTGGCTGATCGCCATGAAGATGCGGTTGATCATCCCGGGTGATTTCTTTAAAAGTACGGGGAGGGTCTCCTTGGCTATGGGAAGCAGGGTCGTCTTCCCCCACGCGATCGCGGAGGCGTTGCGCGGCTTGTTGGAGACTATCGCAAGCTCGCCGAAAATATCGCCTTCCTTGAGCACGGAAAGCATGATCTCCTCGTCGCTGCTCACCTTGATGATCTTGACCTTCCCCTCTTTAATAATATAAAGCTCGTTCCCCTGCTCGTACTCGGAGAAGATCATCTGCCTGTCGGCGTAGAGCTTGTAGATGCCGGTCTTCACCGGCTCCAGCATCATGCGGTTGTCCACCTGCTCGATCTGCTTGATCATCGTGCGCGCCGACGCGGAGTTGGGCGCGTCCGGGTGAAGCTCAAGGTAGCGCTGGCAGGAATACTGCGCATACTGGTAGGCCGCTTTGTCGTAGTAGTACTCGCACAGGTTGAAGAGGCGGGTCTCGTCGGGAAGGATGTCGCGGTCCTCGTCGTCCAGCGAGAACATCATCTCGTTGTACGCCCTCAGTTCCCCTGCGAAGTAATTCACGATTTTAAGCGCGACGGGGGGATTGCTCTGGACCATCTCGATGAACTTGTCGCGCTGTATGGCAATGACGATCGAATCGCGCCGCGCCCTGGCCGAATCCATGCGCGGCCGCCGGCACAGGGCGGTAGTGAAGCCGAACACCTCGCCCGGGCGGATGACGCTGTTGAATTTTTTTATCTTTTCGCCGGCGGTCTTGAGCTCGATTTCGCCCCGTTCCACGATGAATATCTCATCGCTGTCTTCATCACCCTCGATGTAGACGTACGCCCCCGCCCTGAAAACGCTTTTTTTCGATTCTACAACCGCCACGGCTCACTCCATCCAGTACACGCGCATTCTGCCGATCAATTCTTTCTTTACGGCTTCGCCCGCGAGCGCCCCCGCCACCTCGAGCGCGAAGGGAAGCGCGCAGCCCGCCCCGCACCCGGTGATCACGGTACCGTCGTGCTCGACCGGGGCCCCCGTCATGGTCGCGCCCTCGCACTCCGCCTCGTAACCGGGGAAGCACGTCGCCCTCTTTCCGTACAGCACCCCCGCGCGGGCGAGCACGATCGGGGCCGCGCACACGGCCGCTGTTATTCCGCCCTTCGAGAATATATGCTTGATGAAAGAAATGACCGTATCGCTCTTCCTGAGATTCTCGCTTCCCGGCATTCCGCCCGGGAGTACGATGCAATTGAAGTCGACCGCCTTGAGCTCGGACAACGGCCTGTCGGCCGTAACGGAAATTCCGTGGGAGCCTTTCACCGGGTTGCTTCCCACGTGCGCTGTGGTGACGTCGAGCCCGGCCCTGCGCAGCACGTCGATAATGGTCACTCCCTCAATCTCCTCGAAGCCCTCGGCCAGCGGCACCACTATTTTCATGGCTTTCCCCCGGAATAATGCGATAAGTGCTATAGTGTGGGCTCAAAAATGCCAAAAGTCAAGATTAATCGCCCGCGCGCCGCTCGTGTGACCCGCGCCCTCGTTTGATTATCGACCACACCGGCCGGTTTCACCAGCAGGGAATTGCCGGTTTCATGGAAGGGATACAAAATTCAGCGAAGCAGGTTTTTCCCGGCGCACCGCCACGGGGTCCGGACGCCGGGATGTGACCGGACCGGTTACAGCGTAACGGGTATCGCGCTCACGATCTTGGCGAGGTTTTGCTTCGCCTTTTCATAGTTGGGGTCTTCCTTGAGGGCCTTCTGGAACTCCTCCTTCGCCACCTGTTTGAGTTTCAGTGCCTCGTCCTTTTTTCCTGTGTCCTCAAGCTCCTTCGCCTTCATGAGCTCAATCTCCCCCTTGTAGTTGGAGAGGGAGGCCTCGACCGATTTCGTCTCGACCTTGGCCTTGATGATGACCTGTTCGCTTTCCGTAAGTATCACGTTGAGGAAATCGGTGACCTTCGTGACCAGCTGCTTCTCCAGCTCGAAGAAATCGCCCGTCTTTCCGGTCACGGCAGCCGTTCCAAGCTGTATGCCCTTTTCCACCGAGTACACCTGCGATTCGATGCGCATCATCCCGTTCATCTCGGTGAAGGAGCCCGCGAGAATGTAGCTGGCGCCTACCAGTTTGCCCACCTTGACAATGTCCTTTTCCTCGACGAGACCGGTCATCTGGATCTCCTGCTCCTTCATCACGTCCTTCATGCGTTCCTTGGAGATGATGTTGAACATCCCGATCGATTCGATGTCGGTCGTGAGCATTGACGAGAGGCCCACCTCCCAGGGCTGGAATTCCTCGGCGCGGCTCTTTTGCGTGTTGTTCATGAAGTTGAGGGCGGCCAGTCCCTTGCGTTCGGACCGCGGTATGGAACGAAGCGTCTTGACGCCGCCGCAGGAAACGACGAACGCGAAGACCGTGAAGGACGCGATTAAAAACAATAATTTCCTGTTTCTCATTCCAACACCTCGATAATGTATTTTAAGGCAGGGTTCCTTGCCGCGAATAAGGATACGCACAATCTGTTTTTTTTCGCAAGAATTATTCAATTGATCGCGCCGGGTTACTACCGGGTTAAAAAATCACGGACCCGGAGAAATAATTGCTTGACATCTATACCGGTGTATGCTAGTTTAATGTTTAGTTAGACTATAGGAGGATACCCATGAAAGAGCTCACCGACCGCCAGGACGAGATACTTTCCTTTATTAAGCAGAGCATCAGGGAATCCGGGTATCCTCCCACGGTACGGGAGATCGGGGACCGATTCTCCATAACCGTGAAAGGCGCCTATGACCATCTCAAGGCCATCGAAAAGAAAGGATACATCAACTGCGCCCAGAACAAGTCCCGGGCAATCGAGCTTGCCGGTCCGGCCCGTGTAATCGTGCCAGATTCCATCCAGGTACCGCTCGTTGGCCGGATCGCCGCCGGCTCGCCCATTATCGCGGAGGAAAATATCGAACAATACCTTGATTTTCCCGCCTCGATGTTCACCTCCGGGGAATTCTTCGCGCTCAAGATCAAGGGCGATTCGATGATCGAGGAAGGAATACACGACGGCGACTTCGCGATCATCAAGAAGCAGAATACCGCGGTGAACGGGGAGATCGTGGCTGCTCTCCTCGAAGACGAGGCGACACTCAAAATTTTTAAAAAAACGGCAGGCGCCATTCAACTCCTGCCCGCAAATAAGGCTTACAAACCTATCATACCGGAAACAGTGGAAATTTTGGGAAAGCTGGCAGGCGTATTTAGAAAGTACGCGTAAACCTATTACACTTTTCCCGCGACCATGGCCCATGCGGCCATAGTCATTCCATCCGCGATTTCATTTTCCCGGATCATGCGATCGATTTCACTTGGTTGATGCGCGTCGATCTCGAACTCTTCGGAATCATCTTTGTGGAATTCATTCGACGGCATCAGGTCCCGTGCGATGAATACGTGGGACCATTCATCGATAATTCCCTTGCAGGGATTGAACCTTCCAACGAATTCGATACTCCCATCCATTCCCGTTTCCTCAATCAGTTCCCGGCGCGCGCGCTCCGCGGGGGCCTCCCCTTCCTTCATGCCGCCCGCGGGGAATTCCAGGCTCTCGCGCTCCATGAGGTACCGGTACTGGCGCACCATGACGATCGCGCCGTCGTCGCGCACGGGAACGATTATCACGGAACCGGGGGTGCGGACGAAATGGTATTCTCCCTCTCGTCCTCCCGCGCCCCGCACGGTATCCAAGATATAGCTCCACCAGGGATTTCTTATTACCAGCTTAGTGGACAGGGTTTTCCATCGATCGAGCGCCATCTCTCGCACGCCTCCGCGGAAGCATATTCATTACGTTACATCTTTTAAATGGGAAGGCCGCGCCGTGTTTCAGCGCGGCCGAAGGCCATTCGCGTAGATTAACACGGTGCGTTCGCAGCGCCCATCCCGGCGCGGCGCCCGTCCCGTCACGGGAACTTTATTTGGTGCCGATGAACGCCTTCGTCGACAGTTCCATTTCGTCGAGCTTGTTCTTTATCATCTCGTTCAGCTTGTTCTGCGCGGCCACCCGGTCCGCATGGTTCTGCTCTATGCGCGCCTGAACATTTTTTAAAGCGGCCGTGAGCGTGTCGTCCTTGGACATGGTGGAGGCCTTCAGGATATAGTTCTTGCTCGTGTTGAACTGGTCGGTCTCGTTGGAAAGGTAAACGTTGTACTGGCGCACGATACACACGATATCCTTGTACATGCCCGAGAGCTTCTTGAAGAAATTGCCGAACGCCTTCACGAGGTCTTCTTCGGTCTTTACGTCCTCGTAGACGCCTTCCGACGACGCGGCGATCTTCGCGAGCTGCTTGCGCGTGTTCGCATCCACCCCGAGACCGATAACCGTGACCTCCGGGCTCGCGCCGCTTTCCCTCAGGTCGGTGATCGCCTTGATGGGATCCCCGCCGCAGCTTTCCTGGCCGTCGCTTACGATAATCATGCTGTTGTTCTCTCGCTCGAGCCCCTTGAGGAACTCCATGGCCTTCGCAATCGCAAGCGCTATGGGCGTGGAGCCCCGCGGCTCGAGCGCCGCGATCTGCGCCTTGAGGGCGTCGTGGTTGTACTGGGCAAGGGGAACCAGGAGCTGTATGCTCTCGTCACCGCAGTCGGCGTTGCCGTAGGTCATGAGGCCCGCCTTCATGGAAGCCGGGAGGGCGTCAACGTACTTGGTCATGATCCTCTTCGCGATTTCCATGCGGGTGGAGCCGCTCATGGCCTCGTTCATGCTGCCCGATACGTCTACTATCAAGAGCACGTTCTGCGCCGCGCCGATCTTTAAAAGGTCCGTTTTTATGACACCGCATTTCCCGCCCGCCGTGCTTTTTTTAAGCGCCTCGTTCACCTTGGGATCGTTCTTAGTTTTGATCTCCAGGTCGTCCGGGAAGCCGTCGTGGTCGACGTCCTTGACGAACATATCCGCGGCGGTGACGGGGCCGGCGCTTGCCGCCAGCATTAGGATGAACAGGGGGATAAGGAGTCGAATGCCTCGCTTCATGATGGTTTCTCCTGGTCGAATTTTTTTCCCCGCACGGGCCGCGAACGGCATGCGCGGGGGATGTAATGGACATGGTCCTGTGCCGGAATCCCCGGCGCCCCCGGGTCAAGGGAAGCCGAATCGGTAATGTTTTTTATACCCGTCCGGTTTAAAAAGCAAATAAATAATTGGAATGCGGGCAGCTCGTATTCAAGGCTGAAGCGCACATACCGGAAACCCGGCTAATCGGCGCCCCGCGCCCGTGCCGTTTTTCCGGTGAATACCGGCGCCAGCATTTTTTTCCCGAGCGCCTTGAGCGCGCCGTACAGGACCAGCCCCGCGGCCAGGCCGCACAGAAAGTAGAGCAGGCCCGCGTCGTTGAAGGTCATGCCGGGCGTAAAATTCTTGTACGCTGCCTTCGCGATATCCCATTGGGCGTGATAAATGAAAGACGCAAGCTTCCATAAGACCGGGGCGTCCGATATCGCGTCGAGCCCGGCCTTGAGCTCCTGGGCCCGGGCGGCGAGCTCGGGAAGCTTGAATTTCGCGGCAGAGAGGGTCGCCTCGTCGATATGGCCGCCCAGCCGCTGCAGGTACTGTGCGAGGAACTGGGGGAACTGAACGAGCAGGAGTCCCCCCGCCGCGCCCGAGAGCGCGGTGAGGGCGCTGTCGAGCGAGTTGAGCGCGAATGATCCCAGCCTGCCCGCTCCCGTCATGGCCGGTCCTCCTTCCTCGTATTCCGCGCTATATCGACGAACACACCGGTCTGCTCCGCGATGAAGTGCGCGAAGAACAGCACCAGGAAACCCTGGACCACGCCCACCAGTATGAACATGAAACCACCCATCGCCCCGGTGCCGGAATACCCGAATCCCGGCAGGCGCGCCGGGATCATTCCCGCGCACCATACGAAGATTCCCAGGACCATTCCTCCGATTAAAAAGAAGGCGGCCAGCACCTCCCCGCAGGTTTTCATGAAGATGACGACGATGGGTATCACCCGGTAATCCGCCGCGTGCGGGAGCGCCGCGACGTCCCGCGCGCGCAGGAGCTGGATGTGCACGGCCGTATACCCGAACACCAGGATGAGTATCTGCCCCAGCACGCCGCCGATAATCCCCAGCCAGTCGAGGTCCCCGATACGGGCCCAGAGCAAAACCCACACCGCGAGAACGCCCAGGCCCGTGAGTACGGCGCTTGCGCGCATGAACCAGGCGAACGCCGTGATGAAAAATCCCGCCTGGGAGACGCGGGGAAGAAGCTTCTCGACGAAAAGATATTTTTTAACGCTGTCCACGAATAAACCTCCACTGTAGTGCTGCCGCTCATGAGGACGCATGTCGCGGCGAAAGTCAATTCGAAAACCGTGCCATGCAGCCTCGATGCCCGGTCGATTTTCTCATTGACATAGCGCTTTCCTCTCTATAGATACGTGGATCATCCCGGAAAAATAAAAAAAGGAACCGCATCCATGCTATCATTCACCATGCCGAGCGTTTTTTCCTTCGCGGTGACCGGCGCAGGGGACCGGATCGTGGTTGAGAATAACCCGCATAAGGCCGTGTTTTTTCACTCGCTTCTCCCGCACTGCCGGAACGCGCGGTTATCGAACGTGATTTTAAAAATATCGGGCGCCGATGCGCGGGTCTGCCGGAAGTGAAACGCCCGCCGCACATTCGGGGATTGCAGGGCGTCACCGCGCAGTCACCCCCGTGGTGCACGCAAACCCGGCGCCGCGGATCGCTTCGAATTCACATCCTTCGCGCGCGCGCGTACCGCACATGAGAGACATCCTGCTCATAACCCGGAACAACCCCGCGCTGGGCGATCGCCTCTCCCGCGCGGGCTTCTCCGTGTCCGCGCTCGACCCCGCGCCGGGCGACCTGCCGTCCGTTCCCGGAGAGCTACCCGCCGGTTCTCTCGCGCTCTTCGAGATGCGGGAAGAGACCGGCACCCACAAGGACACGGCAAGCCGTTTGAGGGAAGCGGGGGCGCGGACCGTGCTCCTTTCCCCGCTTCCCGCCGACGACCTGTGCGCGTTCATGCTCCGGAACGGCATCGCCGACCTCCTGCGTCCCCAACCCGACGCCAACCTCGCCGATATTCTCGCCGCGATCGCAGAAAAACCCGGCGCTGCCTGCGGCTCGTTCGCGATCCTGGAACCGGACCCCTGCTTCGCACGGGTGCTCACGGAGGTGATCGAACGCTTCGGCTGCGAGGCCGTCGTGTGCGCGGGGGCCGATGATCTTTTCGCCCGCATCCAGGGTCGGGATTTCCAGGGCGTGCTGTTGAGTATGGGGGCGCCGGGCCTCGACCTCGCATCGTTCATCCGCAGGGCGCTCGCGGGCGGGGACGCGAAACGCGTCCCCTTCTACCCGTACAAGGACATGCGCGAGGGCCTGTACGTGCACGAGCTGATATCGGGCCTCAACCGGATCGCGCGCGCGGTCATGTCCCCTCGCGAGATACTGGGATACCTCGCGAACCTGCTTTTCCGCAAGCAGCTCTTCGTGCTCGTCGACCGCCTCAACCGCGAGATCGAGTTCACCGGCAACATCCACCTCGTGCGCGAGCCGCTCGCGCGGATATACCATACCATGGGGATGGACGCGTTCTCCATGGAAAACGCGATGTCCGACGAGGCTTATCTTCCGTTATGCGACATTAACCGGGAATTGCAGGCCCTGCTCCTGAGAGCCCAAGGCCTGCGCTGGATGGGGATCGACCAGGAGAAAAAGCCTACCTGCGGACGGGGTGGCTGAACGGGATGTCGGCGATGGCCTGCAGGGGGAGTTGCTGGCGCTTGCGCAGCTCGCCGTCCTCGGGGGCGCAGGGGCGCTCGATCGAATGGCACGCGGTGCAGAGCTTCTCGCGCGCCTTCACCGCGTCGGGTCCCAGCACGGGCTTCATTCCCAGCGCGATCGCCCTTCTGTACACGGACTTCTGGTAGGGCCGCTCACCGCTTCCCATGGTCGCGTGGCTCGAAAAATCCTTGTAGAGGCTCCCGGGACCGTGGCAGGCCTCGCAGCCCACGCCCTCGGGGATGGTCTTCCCGCTCTCGCCGCCTCCCGTCGTGTGGCACTTGAGGCAGGCCGCGTTTTCCTGCGCGTTTTCGACCCCGTTCCGCGCCGCCACCGCCTTGCCCCGCTCCCCGGCGAGTATCTGGTAGGCCTTCGAATGCGGGGAGAGCGCCCAGATGCGGTACTGGTTTCCTATGTTTTCGGAATCGTGGCAGACCTTGCAGCGCGGCGTGCCCACGTACGCGGGCTCCACCCTCGCCGCATGCGCGCCTGCTGCGAGCAGAGCGCACGCGAGCACGAGCATCGGCGCCATACGTTGTAAGCCTGGAATGCGATTCTTCATATCCCCTGCCGGCCTGTCCCGCGCACGAATCCGGGAAAATGCGCGCTTCACAGCCTCGTGTAAATATGACCATAATGTGTTATCAGTCAATAATTTTTAAACTTGACTTTCGAAAATTGACTGAATATACTTCAGTCTGTGTGAGCAGGAGCCGCCGGCGTCTATGGTCTCAGCCATGCGCCGGTGCATGCGCGTCACGCAACTCGGTCCCGGACACGATCAACCGGAGCGTTCCATGGAAACTAACGGGCAGCATAAAGACGTCAGGGTGGGCGAATTCCTCATGGAGAACGGACTCATCTCCAGGGGACAGCTGGACGAGGCGCTTGCATTGCAGAAAGACAACCCGGAGCGGCTTATCGGCGAGATCCTGGTCACGACGGGGGTCCTCACGAAGGAAGACCTCATCATGGCCATGGAGATGTTCCTGATGGTGACCGGGAACAAGCCCACGCATGTCGACGAATGGCTCGACCAGGAAGAGATCGATATGCTGCTCGCCAAGATTGGCAGCAAGAACGCCGGGAAATAAGGCATGCGCCGCGTACAATCGGGGCCCGTGCGTCTCCCCCTCGGTAGTCAAAAAGTATTTGACAAAAAAAGTCCATTATTTAAGGATGCGCGCTATGATTGAATTTGAAGATAAGACATGTTTCGGCTGCGGCGCCGACAACGAGTGCGGCCTCAGGCTCAAACTCAAATTCGATGAAGACACGAAAACCGCGTATGGGGAGTATGCGGCCGTCCAGACCCTGGAGGGACCGCCCAATATCATCCACGCGGGCGTCATAGCCTCGCTCCTGGACGAGACCATGATCACCGTGAACAAGTACATGGACATCATGACACTCACGGGGGAGCTCACCATCCGCTATCTCCAGCCGGCCTTCATCAAGGAAAACCTCTATATCCGGGGCTGGTACGTCAAGAAGAACAAGCGTATAATAGAAAATCGCGCGGAGATCGAGAACGAGATGGGCAAGATCGTCGCCCGCGCCAAGGGCAAGTACATCGAGGTCGACGACCTCCCCCAACCCGAATAGAAAACACCCAACGCCGAAGTGGTGAAACTGGTAGACGCAGCGGACTCAAAATCCGCCGGGGGCAACTCCATGAGGGTTCAAGTCCCTCCTTCGGCATACCTTCTTTAATAAGCAGCCTGTCCGATAACTTTACCTAGCGGCGTCGATGCGGCCAGGCGCCTCCCCCTTCGAACAGCTACCCATTGCCCGCAAGTAAAATAAAACGCCCCCCATACCCCCCGGTGGGGGGCAACGACATCTGCCAAGGATGGAAAATGCATTTTCTGCAGGTTGCTGAAGTCCCCCTCCGGGGGATTTAGGGGGCCTCCGGAGGCGGTTTTGATGATGTGGGTAACGGGTAGCTTCGAACAGAAGGAGGCGCCGTACGATCTCACGCGGCCTTCCGCCTGCGCATCACGAGGTACGCCGCCAGGAGCACAAGAACCGCCGCGGCCCCGATCATCCATGTCAGCGATCCGCCGCCCGCGCCGCCCGCGGGGCGACCGGCTTTGAGCCAGGAAATATATTTCCTTGAATAGGAGCCCATGTCGCGAAAGACGAGGCTCAATTCCGCGTCCATTTCTTTTTGCTTTTCGGGCGCTGCTTTAAGGAACGCGTACAGGTCGATGCCCGGTTCCGTGGTGGCGTAGATATAGGACGGGTCGGAGATGTAACGGGCCGGGAACGACCGTACGATGGTGGTATCGGTACGGGATCTTCTGCCCGCGACCCCGGCGGTCACGACATCCCTCATATACTGTTCGTAAAATTCCGGAACCTCCTTGTCGTGGTTCACGTCCGTCAGGGCGGCGAGGATCGAGTTCTTGAAATCCCCGCTTCCGGTAAGTGCTTTCATGGCGTCGTACTGGTAGTCCTCGTAGACGACATGCTTGTTGGATACCTCGGAGAGAAGCAGATTCTTGTCCTGGTCGTCCTTGAGGATGACGGCCCTGAGGAGCCTGTACGTGGAGATGCCGGGAAGCATGACCGCGTGATACAATTGCGCCGCGTCCTGAACGTAGTGCAGGGCCCAGCCGGCGAACCGGTATCCCCAATACGGGTGCCCCGTCTTGAACGCCAGTGCGGCAAGCGAACTGAATTCGTGGAACCGGTATTCGACGCTTGCCCGCTTGATGAACGAGGCCGCCAGGTTGATGATGAAGTTTTCATGGTAAAACGCCATGTGAAAAGGCGCCTGCGTCCCGAATGCATAGACGGGATTCCCGAAGGGCTGGGTTCCGAACCCGTAGGTTTTTCCCCACGCGGTATTGTTGTCTTCGTATAAGCCCAGGTCCAGGCCGTAGTCCGGTTCATCGGTGGCGGTCGCCAGCACGTCCACGGAACCGAGCATCTCCCCCTCGTTCAGCTTCTCGAACGGCGGGTTGGGAATATCGAAGTCATAGGTCGCGACCGCGCGATGGGGAAGCGCGGCGCGGGTGTGGCGCTCACCGGGCATGAGCTGCAGGTACAGCGGGCAGGGAAGCCCGGGATTTATGCGCAGGGCCTGGAAGAATTCCCTGCGCAGGGCCTCACCGGATGCAGATCCCTTGAACACGAGGGAATCGGGCAGCGGGGCGTAGGATGCGAGGTTGGCACGCAGCCATGCCTCGTCCTCCCCGAGCATCGCGGCGATATTCTTCTTCTCGGCCTCGATGAACGCCTGGAGGCTTTCGGCCTTGACCTTCTCGCTTAATCCGGTGTCGCGGGAGAAGATAAGCTTCGAAAACATCATGTGGTTGTCCCATGCGAAGAGATCCCCGCATACAAAGATCGCGCATGCGACGACAAAGGCTCCAAGGTATCGTTTCATTGTTCCTCCCTGCAGAATGGTAGTGAAGCATGTATAGGATAATTTAGAGGCGAAAGCAAGGGAAATAATTTTGGGGGGTTCGGTGATATAGTAACCTGCGTAATTTTTCTTGATATTGCCGCTCCCCGCCCTCATTACTTGAAGTGCGCACCATATTCCACCACCACGAGGATACCATGGACCTGGCCGATTTATTTCCCCGAATCGAGGACGTTCCGGAAAAGCACGACATCGCCCCGCTCCACCAGCGGCACTACCTGTGCGGCGGCGAGCTGAAACCCTGGAACGGACCCGCCGAGGAGGTCTGTTCCCCAGTGTGCATGAGAAACGGAAAGACGCTCGAGCCGCGTGTTATCGGCAGCTTCCCCTCCTGCACGGAGAAGGAATCCATGGAGGCGCTTGACGCCGCGGTCCTCGCGTACAACAGCGGCCGCGGGCAGTGGCCTACCATGGCGGTGGAAGAGCGGATACGCTGCGTCCAGGCCTTCGCGGACAGGATGAAGGAAAAAAGGGAGGAGGTTATACGGCTCCTCATGTGGGAGATCGGCAAAAGCCATGCCGATTCGGCCAAAGAATTCGACCGGACCGTCGCCTATATCGTCGACACGATAGACGCGCTCAAGGAGCTGGACCGGGTATCGTCCCGATTCACCATAACCGAGGGCATCGTCGCCCAGATCCGCCGGGCGCCCCTGGGGGTCGTGCTCTGCATGGGGCCCTTCAATTATCCGCTCAACGAGACGTTCACGACCCTCATCCCCGCCCTTATCATGGGAAACAGCCTGATCCTAAAACCGCCCCGGTTCGGCGTCCTCCTGTACGAGCCGCTGCTCACGGCCTTCCGGGATTCGTTTCCACCCGGTGTTATCAACGTCATCTACGGCGACGGCGCCACGGTGGTAACCCCCCTCATGAAATCGGGCAGGATCGACGTGCTCGCCTTTATCGGCTCGCACCGGGTGGCCGATATTTTAAAGACGCAGCATCCGAAACCCCACCGTCTCAGGTGCGCGCTCGGGATGGGGGCGAAAAATCCCGCGATCCTCCTCCCCGACGCCGACCTGGACCTGGCGGTGCGCGAAACGATCACCGGTTCGCTCTCGTTCAACGGCCAGCGCTGCACGGCGCTCAAGATCATCTTCGTCCACCGGGATATCGCCGACGACTATTTAAAGCGGTACTGCGCGGCGCTGGATTCGCTCAAGGCGGGCATGCCCTGGGAGGAAGGGGTCTCGATCACCCCGCTCCCGGAGCCCGGCAAGACGGGCTACCTGGCGGGGCTCGTCGCCGACGCTGTCGAACAAGGCGCAAAGATCGCCAACGGCGCGGGGGGAACTTTTGCCGGGACACTCTTCCGTCCCGCGGCGCTCTACCCGGTAAACGAAACGATGCGGGTGTACCACGAGGAGCAATTCGGCCCGGTAGTGCCCATCGTCCCCTTCGACGACATCGAAGATCCCATCGAGTACGTCATCGGGTCGTTCTTTGGGCAGCAGCTTTCCATTTTCGGGAGGGACAGCGACACGATGGCGAGGCTTATCGACCCCCTGGTGAACCAGGTCTGCCGCGTGAACATCAACAGCCAGTGCCAGCGGGGCCCGGACACGTTCCCCTTCGGGGGCAGGAAGGATTCGGCCGAGGGAACGCTCTCCGTGACGGACGCGCTGAGGGTGTTCTCCATCAGGGCTGTCGTCGCGGCCAAGGGCGGCGAGCTTAACAACGACATCATCCGGGACATCGTGCGCAACAGGAAGTCCAACTTCCTGTCCACGGATTTCATCCTGTAACGCGGATTCGCCCACCGGTCATGCAGTTGACGATTTTTGCGTTCCCCCGATTCTCGTCGCGAGCCCCGCGCCCAGAAGAAACAGGCAGGAAGAAATGATCGCGGCGCTGTCAAGTCCCGTTGCGCCGTAAAGGGCGGATGTGATCAGCGGACCGGTGGCGTATGCCAGCGAGCCGTATGAGGTGAGAATGCCAAGAGAATGCCCCTGCCTGTCGGGCGGCACCAGGTGCGAAGTCGTCCCCATGACGGCCGGACCGATCACCGATGCGCCGAGCGCGACCGGAAATATGTACGCCAGTGAATACGCCATTTCGGGCGCAACATTCACGCAGAGCGCCAGCGGGACCGGGATAATCATAAACCCCGCGAGTATCATGGTTTTCTCGGACATGTGCCTCAGGAGAAACGGTATCAGCATGATCTGGGCGGCCACCATCACGCTGCCGATAAAAAGGAAAACCATGCCGATCGATGACGGCGGAAGATCGTACCGCTGCTTGTAGAAATACGGGAGGAGCAGTTCCACGCCCGCCAGCGAAAAGCAATAAATGAAATTAAGAAGCGCAAGGAGCCTGAAGCCGGGAATGGGCACGTCCAGCCGGAGGTTGAGCCCCGTATATTCCACGGCCTCGTCCATGCGATGATTTTTGCGCGTCTCCGGCATGCGGATCAGAAAGAGCGCGTTCACGGCGAAGAGCAGGGCGCTCGCAAATGCGCAGAGTGAAAAGGGATGGAAAAAAGGAATATCGGAAATAACCCCCTGCATGGCGGGGTGACCCAGGAGGCCGCCCATCACGGGACCTATTATCATCCCGGAGCCGGCCGCCGCGCCGAGCATCCCCATGTAGCGGGTGCGGTCTTTTTTTTCGGTGATATCGGCCATGGCGGCATGGGCGACGCCGATGTGGCCGCCCATGATCCCGCCCAGCATCCGGTACGCGAAGAAAACCGGCAGCGATGTCGCGAAGCCCCAGAGCACGTGGGCGAGGGAAAGGCCGGTCGCGCTGAGCATGAGAATTTTTTTCCTGCCGATTTTATCGGAAAGCCGTCCCCAGAGCGGGGCGGAAAAAAACTGGAGGAACGCCCATATCGAGGTGAGGAGGCCCCCCAGGATAACCGCCACATCGTCGCGGGAAAGCGATATGCCCGCGACGGTTACCCGCCTGAGATCGTCAACCCCGGCCGCGAATATCCTGGTCAGATAATACTCCATGAGATCCGGAATAATCGGGAAGATGATCGAAAATGCCGCCACATCGATGAACACCATGAGTATGAGCGTGTTGCGGATGGCGGTAAAGTGCGGGGCGCGGGGCATCCCCGGAGCTGAACCGGGCACGCGATGTTTCAGAACGCTGCGGTGAAGCACGTTTTCATTATTTCCTGAACTTCTCCCTGAGACCGATATATACATCCGGGAAATACGCCCCGACAATTATCATGAGCAATCCCAGTCCGGTCATGTTCGTAAAAAGTATATCGGATTCAAATCTCCTGAAGCCCACGTAGGTGATGCTGATAAACCATCCCCCCGCCATGAGCGCTAATCCGACAAGATGGGGAATGATCGCCCCCTTGATTTTTTCCCACATTTGAATTCTCCTTTCCGGTTAGAATATCTGCATTCTATTCGATGTTGATTCATCTGCAAGATATTTTTAGTCGGCTGTTTCACGTTCAAGACCGCGATAGACTGCTTCTCCCTCGCCGGTCAGCCAGCAGGCGGTATAGAAGTCGCCCGCCACCGTGCCACCCATGCCGGTCTCAGCCAGTCCCTTTTCGCAGAGGCCTCTCAGCACGGCCTTGCCTTTTCTGTCCGGGCAGATTATTTCGACCCATGCGGCGCGCGGGTAATTATTGCCGCCCTCGTACTTGTTCTTAACTATTGCGGAAAGCAGGGCCTTCTCCTCGATGGTAAGGGAAGCATCCACGGCATTTTTTTTCATTGACAGGCTCCATTGGTGTTTATGAATTCATGGCATCTTTCAGAAAAAAGCGCCCGCTCAAAATCATGGAAAGAAAAGGCATCAGCGATGCAGGTATTCGCAGGTTTACTAGCATCCACGTTCTCCTTTTATCGAACTATAAATTCGCTCCCGCCGGCCATCAAGCACTAATTGCGTTTCATTTCCGCCGGATTATTCCCTAAGAGGGCCATTATATTTTGCTTGCAATATGCAACGTTGCTCGATACATGTCCGCACATTCTCGCTCAAAATTGATCGCGCGGGGAGTGGATGAAAAAAAACAGGGAAAACCAGGATTCCGGCAATGACCGGCGCCCGCGGCATCCGGGCGAAGTATTAAAGTCAGTATACCTTGAGCCGCTGGGGATCACCCAGCAGGATCTCGCCGACCACCTGGGAATAACGAGAGTGCGTATCAACGAGGTGGTCCTGGGAAAACGGGCCATCACTCACGATACGGCAATCAGGCTCGCGCGGTTTTTTGACACCACCGTGGAATATTGGCTGGGGATGCAGTCGGACATCTCGCTTTGGGAAGCTAAGAAAAACAATGAAGAGGAATATCGGAAGATTATTCCATTCAAAGACATCATTAAAAATAAGCAATAACGATTCGAGAAGAGGAGCACGATGGATTTAAAAATGAAGGACGTCGTCGACCTGTTCGACGTGCCGGAGAAGACCATTCTGCAGTGGATCAACGAGAAAAAGATGCCGTCGTACAAGATCAAAAACCAGTACTTCTTTAACAAGGCGGAAGTGAACGAATGGATCTTGAGAAACGACATTGCCGTATCCGAAAAGATACTGGACCTCACCCTGACGACAAGGCCGGTGTCCCTTATCGACCTCATCAAGCGGGGCGATATCCATTACGGCATCGAGGGAGCAACGGTTCGGGGGGTGATCGACGGCGTAGTAAATACGATCCCCCTGCCGAAAAGCATTGACAAGGACACGGTGCTCGCGTCGCTTCTTCAGCGGGAAGAAATGATGACGACCGCCGTGGGCAAGGGGATCGCCCTACCGCATCCGCGCAATCCGATTATATCGGACATCGACGACGAATCCGTGTCCATATGTTTTTTGAAAAACCCCGTCGACTACAGGGCCCTGGACGGCGAGCCGGTGCAGGCTCTTTTCATCATTATTTCGTCTAACGCGAAACGGCACCTGGAAATCCTGTCGAAGATTTCTTTTCTCTGCAAGCAGGAAGATTTTCTGAAAACGCTTCGGGATCGCCCGAAGAAAGAGGTGGTTCTCTACTATATAGAACGGGCTGAAAAGGAATGGAG
The DNA here is from genome assembly GCA_004297825.1 of Spirochaetota bacterium. Classification (NCBI taxonomy): domain Bacteria; kingdom Pseudomonadati; phylum Spirochaetota; species Spirochaetota bacterium. The sequence goes on along the minus strand of SCSX01000084.1, from coordinate 74,427 downwards.
GGAGAGGTAAGCCATGGAGATGATGGACCTGTTCATAGCCGGTATCGGCATTATACTTGCCGGGGGCCTCGTTTCCATGGTTCTCCCCGAGCGGCTGAAGAGCTGGGCCGTGGCTTTGGGAACCGGCTGCGGCGCGGCGCTGATCGCATGGGTTTCGCTTAACGCGCTTTTCGAGGAAAGTCCGATCACGGCGGCATATGTCCTTTCGTACCCCACCGGCACGGTAAGACTGGTGATCGATAAGCTCGCAGCTTTTTTTTCCCTTGTCATCGCCGGGATCAGCTTCCTGGGAACGGTATACGCAATCGGGTATATGAAGCCGTACTATGGGAAAAAGAACGGAACAACATCGCACTTCTTCTTCCTTGCCGCCCTTATCGCCTCGATGCTTTCCGTAATCGCCCTTCAGAACGCGGTTGCCTTCCTCATCGCCTGGGAGATCATGTCGCTTTCTTCTTTCTTTCTCGTGGCGTTTGAAAACGAGAGCGAGGAGGTGTATCAGGCTTCGATCAACTACCTGATCGCCATGCATATCGGGGTTCTTTTCCTCATGGTCGGGTTCCTCGCCGCCGCGTTTCAATCGGGCAGTTTCGATTTTGCTTCATTCACCACCGTATTCCAGGAGCACCGCGGGCTGGCGAGCCTGGTCTTCGTGCTCTTGTTCATAGGCTTCGGCACGAAGGCGGGTTTCGTCCCCTTTCATACCTGGCTTCCCAAGGCGCATCCCGCCGCACCGAGCCACATTTCCGGCCTCATGTCGGGAATTATGATCAAAACCGGGATATACGGGATTCTCCGGACCGTGCTTCTGATACAGACGCCGGCCTTCGAAATCGCCTATTTCGTCCTGATCATTTCGGTGATATCGGGCATCCTTGGCGTCGCCTACGCCATCGCCCAGCACAACATCAAGCGGCTCCTGGCCTATCACAGCGTTGAAAACATCGGTATCATCGGGATTGGCATCGGACTGGGCATGCTGGGAACCGCTTACGGGAACGTCCCGCTCGCGCTTCTCGGATATTCCGGCGGGATATTGCACGTGCTCAACCATTCGATTTTCAAGTCGCTGCTCTTTTTCGCCACTGGCGGGGTGTATCAAAAAACGCACCTCCTCGATATCGAAAAGCTGGGCGGCATCGTTAAGTTCATGGCATTTACGGCCACAGCCTTCCTGGTGGGTTCGATCGCTATTTGCGGGCTCCCGCCATTCAACGGCTTCGTGAGCGAGTTTTTTATTTACTGGGGGATGTTGAAAGGTCTCACAGCCGGGAACACCCTGCTTTCAATCGCAATGGTTTTCTCATTCGCGTCCCTTGCGTTTATCGGCGCCATGGCGTTGTTGTGCTTCACCAAGGTCTTTGGCGTCGTATTCCTGGGAAGCCCCCGAAGCGAGTATCATGAAGCTCCGGTCGAGGTTTCTTTTTCGATGAAGGCCGCCATGGCCATCCAGATGGGGCTGATCGTCCTGATCGGCGTTCTTCCGCAATACGCCCTGTCCGGCGTCGCCCTCGTGGCGCAGCAGCTTATGCCTGAAGGCGGTAAAGCGTTGGACACATCACCCTATCTTATAACCCTCGGAGGCGTTTCGAAAGGGCTGGCAGTCTTCATAGGCCTCTTCGCCGCAATCTTTTTCTTGAGAGCCCTGCTTCTTAGAAAGCGGAGCGTCTACACGTATAAAACATGGGACTGCGGATACCAGGCCGGAAACGTACGGATGCAGTATACCGCCTCTTCCTACGCAGCGCCGTTCTTAAGAATTTTCCGCCCGCTCTTTTCCTGGAAGATACACTTTACGAAACCGCAGGGACTATTTCCCGGGGAAGCCGGTTTTGAAAGCCACGCGGAGGATCGCTTTGAGCGGGGAATCATCAACCCCGTCCTTTCGATGATCGAACGGTCCATGAATGCCTTTACCTGGATTCAAAGCGGGAGTACCCAGCAGTACATCCTGTACGGCCTGGTATTCCTCATCTCGATTACTCTCTGGATCATGGTGGTCTGAAATGATGATAACGATCATTAACATAGCATTGCTTCTTATAATGCCCTTTTTATTTCTTGGGTTTATAAATCGAATAAAGTCCCGCTGGGCAGGGCGGAAGGGCCCGTCTATCATGCAGCCTTTCAGGGACTTCATGAAGCTCATGAAAAAGGGTGAAGTGATAAGCTCTACTTCATCCTTCGTCTTTCGCCTGGCCCCGTCGGTAACGTTCGCCGCCGTCATTACGGCTGGGCTCATCGCGCCGCTGGCGGGAGGGAAATCGGTCATATCCTTCGAGGCGGATTTTATCCTCTTCGCATATGTTCTCGGGATTGGGAGATTCTTTACCGTCGTAGGCGCGCTGGATACCGGTTCGAGTTTCGAGGGAATGGGGGCAAGCCGCGAGGTGACTTTTGCCGCGCTGGTGGAGCCGGCATTTTTCATCATCATCGCCTCGCTGGGCCTCATATCCGGGGGATTGTCATTCGAACGAATATTCGAAATCGCCAAGGGGGGCGATGTGGCCATACTCGTATTGCCACTGGGGATCATCGCACTTTTCATCATGCTCCTTGCGGAGGGATGCCGCGTGCCCGTGGACGACCCGAATACCCACCTTGAACTCACTATGATACACGAGGTGATGGTCCTCGACAATTCCGGCCCCGACATGGGATTCATCATGTACGCGGCGGGCATGAAGATGGTCGTCATAGGCGCCCTCATTGCGAACCTCGTAATCCCGGCAGCCTTTCCCCTGTGGGCTTCCCTGGGCCTAATGATCGCCGTACAGGCGCTCCTGGCCGTCGTCATCGGTACCATCGAATCGGTCACAGCGCGGTTGCGCATGACGCATGTGCCGCAGTTTCTCCTCTTCATGACCGCGATTTCGGCCATCATCATTTCAACCGTTGTGCTTTTTATTGCGGGAGGCATCAAATGATCCAATTCATAATAATACTTTTCGGACTCACCATGTTGTACGTTTCAGTCACCACGCGCATTGAAAGCTATGTCAAGGCGATAGCGGCACAGGGGGTAATCCTGTTTCTCCTGGTATTGTTCGATTACGGAACGACCAACCTTCCGAACCTGATATTCCTTTCATTTGAAACGCTCGTCGTCAAGGCCATAGCGATTCCGATCTTTCTCATGTATGTAATCCGCAAAAACGGCATCTACCGCGAGATTGATCCCTATGTAACAAATCATTCATCCCTCGCGATCACGACCGCGATTTTCGCTGCCGGTTTCTACATCGCCTACTGGTCCGCGGGGACGGTAAGTAATATCAGACCCTTCTACTTCGGCATTTCCATCTCCACTATTGTAACGGGACTGTTCATAATTATCTCGCGCAAAAAAATCATTACCCACGTAATGGGATACATGATGCTCGAAAACGGCATTTTTCTCCTGGCGCTTTCCATTGCGCGCGAAATGCCCTTCATCGTCGCGATGGGCGTGCTCCTGGACATCTTTATCGCCGTGTACCTGCTCGGGCTATTCATCAATAAAGTGCAGGATTCGTACTCCGACACCCACATCAACACGCTCGCGAAATTAAAGGATTAAGGCCATGATAGAAACTTTACTATTTCTCCCGATAGCGCTTTCTATAGTAGTTCTCGTTGTGAGGAACAAGGCGCTGAATATCATCGTGACGGTGTCCTATGCGGCGGCATTCATGGCTGTCTCTATTTTGTTGTATTTCAACCCGGCATCGTTCACCCCGTATTTCAGAATCGACGATCTTAACGTACTTTTTCTTCTTGTCCTGGCCGTCGTCTTCCTCGGGGTGGCGGTATTTCTTGTCGACTACCTGAAAAACAATGAAGCCCCGGCCAAGAGCCAGTCGCTTTTTACCGCGAATATCCTGGTTTTCGTCGCCTCCATGACCGGGGTGATTCTTTCCACGCACCTCGCGCTCCTCTGGGTCTTCGTTGAGGCCACGACGCTTTCGAGCTCGTATCTTATTTATTTCAGCCATTCGGAGGCCTCGCTCGAGGCGACCTGGAAATACCTGTTTATTTGTTCGATCGGAATCGCCCTGGCATTCGTCGGCATCATCGTCCTTTCGATGGGGCTGGGAGATTCGGGCTCTCTTTTCTTTGACGACCTTTACGCGGGAGCGCGGAATATTACCCCCTACTGGCTGAAGCTATCCTTTCCATTAATGCTCGTGGGGTTCGGCACCAAGGTGGGTTTCGCCCCCGTGCACGCCTGGCTGCCCGACGCACACTCGGAGTCGCCCTCGCCGGTTTCGGCACTCCTCTCGGGGACGCTTCTCAATGCGGCATTATTGGGTATCGCGCGTATTAACAAGCTCATGAGTCTGGCGGGAATGCGATGGTATGCAGACAACCTTCTGCTCGTGATCGGCTTCATCTCGATTTTCGTTTCCGCGGTATACATCATCAATATCAAAAACTACAAGCGAATGCTCGCCTATTCTTCCATCGAGAACATGGGGATCATCGCCATTTGCCTCGGGGTCGGCGGGGCGGGCCTTTTCGCCGCCATGCTCCACCTGGCGGCGCACTCGCTGACCAAGGCGGCTTTCTTTCTCACCTCGGGGAATATCCTGCACCGCTTTAAATCCAAGCAGATCGAGGACGTACGGGGACTGCTCCGGTCCGAACCCGCAACGGGGTGGCTCTGGATGCTTTGCTTCGCCGGCATCGTGGGCATCCCGCCGTTTCCCATATTCCTGAGCGAGTTCCTTGCGGCGAAGTCGATGTTTGACGCGGGGATGTTCGTCCACATGGTCCTCTTTCTCCTTTTACTGACGATCAACATGGCAGGAATCGGCAAAGCGGTGCTGCGGATGAGCTTTGGCGCCTCCACCGACGGCCCGGCGGCGCACGGCGCGGGGGTGCTTTCATACCTGCCGCAGTTCGCCTTCCTTGCGCTTCTGCTCTCCATGGGCGTGTCCATGCCATTCTTCGTGCAGGCCCTTTTCCAGAAAGCCGCGGCGTTACTTTAACAGGGGGATTGTAAAATCATGAAATGGATATATACGAAAAATAATCGGCCTGTAAGGCTGGCCGACATTCCGGAAATGACAATGGACGAACTTCGCGCCCAGATCGTCGGGCGATGCCGCGAGGGCAGAAGGGTCGTCGCATTCTTTGGAATGCCGAACGGCAGGACGGAGACAGTGTACGCGGTACTCGCCGACGACGAAGCAAACCGGCTTTATATATCATCCGGCGCGATGGGCAGGGAACGCCGTTACCAGGCAATTACCCCCGAGGCGCCGCGTTTCCATATCTTCGAGCGGGAGTTCTACGAGGACACGGGCATAACGCCGGAGGGGCATCCCTGGCTCAAGGGGGTGCGCTACGGGCATGACCGCGCCGACCATGAGAAAACGATGGAGAGTTATCCGTTCTTCACCATGAAGGGAGAGGAGGTGCACGAGGTAGCCGTGGGTCCCGTGCATGCGGGTGTGATCGAGCCCGGGCATTTCCGTTTCATGTGCCAGGGTGAGGACGTGCACCATCTCGAGATACAGCTCGGTTACCAGCACCGCGGTGTGGAACGCCTCATGGTCGAGCGTTATGACCGGTCGGGCATCCATCTCGCGGAGTCGATCGCGGGAGATACGGTGATCGGTCACGCCACCGCGTACGCGGACGCCATTGAAGCGCTGTCGAACGTTGAGATAAGCCGGCGGGCGCAGGCGATCCGCGCCATTGCGCTGGAAATGGAGCGCGCGGCCATCCACATTGGGGACCTCGGCGCGATCGCGAACGACGTCGCCTATCTGCTGGGTAATGCGGTCTTCGGCGTAACCCGCACCCTGGTGATCAACACCCTCCTTAGCCTCACGGGAAGCCGCTTCGGCAGGGGACTCGTGCGCGAGGGCGGCGTCGCCTTCGATTTTAAGCCGGATCACGTCAGGGAATTCAAGGAAAAACTCACCAAGGTTTCCAGGGACGTGGAGCTCATGGGTGAGGCGATGTTCGAGATGGCGAGCGTTCTCTCTCGCCTGGACCATACCGGTACGGTTGATTTTGAGGCCGCTACGAAAATGGGCCTTGTAGGACCCGCGGGACGCGCCTCTGGCGTGTCACTCGACGTGCGGGCCGATCATCCCTTTGGCATATATCGGTTTTATCCCGTTCACAAGCGCACTATGCTCAGCGGCGACGTCTTCGCCCGCTCCTATATGCGCTACATTGAGATAAAACAATCGATCGAATTCATCTTTGAACAGCTCGACGGGCTTCCGGACGATAAGCCGCTCATCTCGCCGCTTCACAAACTTCCCTCCGACAGCCTGGTCGTTTCAATGACGGAAGGATGGCGCGGCGAAATCGTACACTGCGCCGTAACCGGGAAAAAGGGGAAGATCGTCCGATACAAGATAAAAGACCCGTCCCTGCAGAACTGGTACGGGCTGGCCTATGCGCTGCGCGGGAATGGCATCTCCGACTTTCCGCTCTGTAATAAGAGCTTCAATCTTTCGTATTGCGGCAACGACCTGTAAGGAGCGCACCATGATTAATACGCTGAAAATAAGGAAAAACCAGGGCGAACAGGCGATTCCTGACGTGACCAGGGCCGAGATACGCCCTCCCTTCAGAGGGCTCCCCGCCGTGGATGGATCGAAATGCGGCAGGTGTGACGCGTGCCGTGAGGTCTGCCCCGTGGGGGCGATTTCGGCGCGGCCGCTTGCGATCGACCTGGGGAAATGCGTCTTCTGCGGCGACTGCGCGCGGGAGTGCCCGGAAAAATCGATCACGTTTTCGACTTTTCACAAGATCGCGTCAACGTCGAGGGATTACCTGGTGGTGGACGGCGCAAAAAACGCGGAAGAGTACCTCTCCGGCGCCATCGAAGCGAGGCAGGAGATAAAACGGCTGTTTGGCGCCTCCTTCAAACTTCGCCAGGTATCCGCCGCCGGATGCAATGGGTGCGAGTGGGAGCTTAATGCCTGCGGCAATCCGAACTTCGATATGGGACGCTTTGGGATAGAATTCGTAGCCTCTCCGCGTCACGCGGACGGAATCCTGATCACAGGACCAATTTCGGAAAACATGGCCCCGGCCCTGGAGGATGCCTATATGTGCACACCGGACCCGAAGGTGGTGATTCTCGCAGGGAGTTGCGCGATATCCGGCGGCGTATTCCAGGGATCGGCGGCGCTCAATCGCGAATTTCTGGATAAACACCATATCGATCTCTACATACCCGGATGTCCAGTACATCCGCTCACGGTGGTGAACGGACTTTTAAAATTCATGGGAAGGTAACTACGATCGTACCCCGGCTGCTCCCGGGCACACAGCGGGAAGGGAGGTGTGCGTCGCCCTTCCCGCCGAACCGCATTCATGAGGCAACAGGCATTAAAGTTTACCGATAAAACTCGCTTTATAGATGGCCTCCTGGGCCTTAAGCGAAATGTTGCTGAACTTGAGCGAGGAATTGATCTCCGAGATAACGTCCGCGGGGTACACTATGCGGGCATCGTCCTTGGAAATCTTGACCGGGTAAAAACGCTTCTGATCGCGGTAGGAATACGATGTGAGGATCGCCACGTCGTTTCCGAAAACAAAATCCACGTTCCGTCGCATGGTAAGAATGCGGGAGCCGACGTTATCGTTAAAATCGTCCCAGGACATCATCTCGCCCATCACCTCGATGTTTATATGCACAAGGAGCTTGTGGTCCTGTTGATAACGCTTGCGGTTTTTCGTAAGCACATTCATCGACACATTAAGCGCATCGACGTCGTCCCCCCGTCCGGTCTTGACCAGCACGGCCTTATTGCGCGGAAGCGTCTCGAACCCGTCGCCGTAGCAGACCAGCTCCTCGGCATGATCGAGATGGCGTTCCAGCTCTTCCGGCGAGAGGTGGTCTACGAGCTTCATCTGGTACAGGGCATACGTGATATTCCATATTACCTGGTAGAGGATGGGGCCGACGAGCGTTTTAGGTATTTTGACCCGATCAAGGGTTACGAAGATATAGTCCAGGATGTCCGGTCGGATGAGCCGCTTGAGATCGCCCCGGTCCTTGTTGAGCATCGTGGTAATCTCGCGAAGAAGATAGTTTTCCATGTTGAGGCAGGTCTGGAAGTTTGTGAAATACTCCGGATTGATCCCGTTAAGCAGATCATCCGGCGTCTTGTGGTCCACATTTCTTGAGGTAGCGACATCGTCGATTTTGTTTTTCAGGAACGCCTCGTGGAACACGTCGCGCGGTTTTTTTAAATTGCAGTACTGAATGATGTTTTCCGTATCGATACGGTAACTGCCGGGAAAGATGAGCGTTTCGGCCATGATGTCGGTGTTGGTATCGCCGCCCATGACGTAGAGCTCGGATTCTTTGTATGTTTTGCGGACCGCCGCGACCTGCTCTTCCACCGATACAAGGGCCGCTGCATCGTCACTGTTATGCGAGGCGCAGCCGTGGCCTTTCGGTGAATGGTGCATGAAGGCTATGAAGAGGGCCGGCGTTTCCGGGGTATTGAAGTGGGCGTCCTTGACGACCCGGTCAATACGGTTCCAGTACCAGAAATTGCTCATATCGAGCGATACCTTGTTGCCGTCGGTACGCCCGAACCGGACGGTGGTGGGGGGATAGCCCTTGGCCTTGCTCCCATGGACCCGGCCGTCGATACATTTCATTACGATGATTTTTGGGGCGCGTGTTGAGAATTCGGAGATGACGTTGCGCATCCGCTCAAGGGTGTCGGCGTCTGATATGTTTTCGGACAGGTAAGAGTGAAAAAAGTCATGGGCCGTTTTCATGACAACACCTCTTATATATGTGATTTTATGATTGCACCATTGTACAAAACTTTAATATTGCTCTTAATAAAACAACCCTTTTTTAAAATGATCGATCCGCCAGGTACCCGTCCTCCTCGTCGTCATCACTCCTTCCCCAGGCGCTCTTCCCCGCCGTAGTGCGCATCGGCCCCCAACCCCAAAAAAATAATTCATTGCTTGACAGACCCGGGCGCGCTTCCTTCATATCTATCGTCATGGATTTCACCCTTGCCAGGCACCAGCTCATGATCCGCAAGAGTGTGCGGAAGTTCGCGACCGGGACGCTCGACGAATGGGCGAACACGCTCGACCGCGATTCGAAGCCGCTTCCCCCGGAGGTCGTGCGCGAGATGGGGCGCCTCAACATGTGGGGGATACAGGCGCCGGAGAGGTTCGGCGGCGCGGACCTCGACACGGTAAGCTACGCGATCGTAATCGAGGAGCTCTCGCGCGTGAGCGCCGCCGTGGGCCTGGGCGTGACCGTGCACAACTCCGTATGCCTCGCGCCGATACTGAAATTCGGAACGCCGGAACAGGTCGAGCGCCTCGCACCGGATCTTGCCCGCGGGAAAAAACTGGGCGGCTTCACGATCACCGAGCCGCAGGCGGGCTCCGACGCCGCTTCCATCCGTACGACCGCGGTTCCCGACGGGGACGGCTACGTGCTGAACGGCCAGAAGGCGTTCGTCACCAACGGCGGCACCGGCGAGGTCTTCCTCGTGGGCGCGACAGTGGACCCCGGAAAGAAGACGGGCGGCATCGCCATCTTCATAGTCGAGAAATCAATGCCCGGCTTCGAGGTGGGGAAAATCGAAGACATGATGGGCATGCGCGGCAACATGGTCTCCGAGCTTTTTTTCAGCAACGTGCGCGTCCCGAAAGAAAACGTACTGGGCCGCGTCGAGGACGGTTTCAGTATTTCGATGCAGACGCTCGACATCGGGCGCATCGGTATTGCGGCGCAGGCGCTGGGGATCGGGATGGCGGCGTACGAGGCCGCCGCGACCTACGCGACCGAGCGCGCCCAGTTCGGAAGGCCTATCGGTTCATTCCAGGGAATTTCATTCAAGCTCGCCGAGATGCGCACGGAGCTCGACGCGGCGCGGCTCCTCGTCTACCGCGCCGCATGTTTAAAAGACAAGGGGCTCCCCTTTTCCGTGGAATCGGCCATGTGCAAGCTCTACGCGTCGGGCGTCGCCATGCGCACGTGCACCGAGGCGCTCCAGGTGTTTGGCGGCTACGGCTATGTAAAAGACCTCCCGGTGGAACGCTTCTTCCGCGACGCGAAGATTACCCAGATATACGAAGGCACCTCCGAGGTCATGAAAATCATAATCGGCAACGCGATCGTGAAGGAATTTTCGAAGATTTAAAAACAGCCACCATGCTATCAATTATAGTCTGCATCAAACAGGTTCCCGACACGCACCGCGCGTCCTTCGATCCGAAGACGGGCGTGCTCGACCGCGCGTCCGCGGAGAACATAACGAACCCCGACGATCTCCACGCGATCGAGGCGGCGCTCGCCCTCCGCGACGCGTGCGGCGGGAGCGTCACGGCGATAAGCATGGGACCACCCCAGGCGTCCGACGTGCTCGCGGAGGCCTACGCCCTGGGTGTGGACCGCTGCGTGCTCGTGAGCGGTCCGTGTTTCGCCGGTTCCGATTCGCTCGTGACGAGCAAGATACTCGCGCGCGCCATTACGAAGCTCGGCGCGTTCGACGTCGTCGTGACCGGCTTCGAGGCGATCGACGGCAACACGGCGCACGTGGGCTACCAGCTCTCTGAATTTTTGGGCATCCCGCACGTCACGCAGGTTCACGACATCCGGATCGAGGACGGGCACGCGATCGTCGAGCGGCTCTACGGGCACGAATACCAGAAGATACGCGTCGCCCTGCCCCTGCTCGTATCGGCCGGCAGGAACGCGAACCGGGTGCGCGCGCCGCGCCTCGCGGACCTCAAGAACTGCACGGGCAGGGAGATCGCCGTCATGGGGTTGTCCGATATCGGCGGGAGCGCTGACGAGTACGGGGCCGCGGGGTCGCCCACCATGGTGATCGGCACCGAGCTCTTCACGCACGCGCGCGGGCGCGAGGCGCTCCCGGGCACCCTTGACGAAAAGATCGAGGGTCTGATACACAAACTGAAAAAACACAATCTACTGAGAAATTGAAACCAATGGCACATAACGGAAAAGACGTCTGGGTGTTCGCCGAGATCCAGGACCACGAGCGCGTGCTGGAGGGCTCCTGCGAGCTGTTGACCATAGGCCGCGCGCTCGCCGATACGCTCGGGTCCCGGCTGTGCGCGCTCGTCTTCGCGCTCGACGCCGAGCGGTACCTTCCCGTAATCGAAAGGTTCGGTCCCGACGCGATCTTTTGCGCGAGCGACCGCGCCCTTAAGCATTACGACGGCGCCATATTCCCCGACATGATCGAAAGGCTTATCCGCGCCCACGCCCCTTCGATCATGCTCTTTCCCTCCACGGAGGCGGGAACGGACCTCGCGCCCCGTCTCGCGCAGCGCTTCTCCACCGGGCTCACCTCGCACTGCACGGGGCTCTCGATCATGGACTCGGACGAATACGGGAAGGGGCTCCTCGTGATGAAGCGCCCGGCCTACAGCGGGAACGCGATCGCGACCGTCATCTGCCCGCACGCGCGCCCTCAAATGGCGACCGTCCAGCAGGGGGTGTTTGACAAGAAAGAGCTCCCCGGCAATAAATCGGAGGTCGTGCGCGTCCCCTTCGACTACGATCTCTCTAACTATAAAATCACGCATTTGGAAAATCCCACACGCTGGGACAAGCCGCGCGTTCCGCTGGAGCAGGCCCCGGTCGTCGTCGCGGGCGGGCGCGGCTTGGGGACGAAAAAGGGCTTCGACTGCCTGTTCGATCTCGCGGATGTCCTGGGCGGCGAGGTCGGCGCGACGCGGGTGCCGGTATTCAACCGGTGGTGCGGCGAGGAGCGCATGATCGGCCAGACGGGAAAGACCATACGCCCGCGGCTCTACCTGGGATTCGGGATATCGGGCCAGATACAACACACGGCGTCCATTGTAGATTCGGAGATAATCGTATCGATCAACAACGACGCCTCCGCGCCCATCAACGGCATATCGGACTACGTGGTGACGGACGATGCGCGTGAATTCCTCAAGCGGTTCACCGCCCGCTTGAAAAAAGAAACGCGTGCGGTGTGAATTCCCTGTGGGGACGCGGCGTGAATTCCCTGTAGAGACGCGGTGTGAATTCCCCGTAGAGACGCGATTAATCGCGTCTCTACGGGGAACGCCGGTCACGGCCCTTCGTACGCCTTCTGCAGCGCGCCCAGATCGAACTTCTTCATGGGAAGGAACGCCCTGGTGACGCGGGCGACCTGTTCGGGTGTGCCCTTCGCCATCATTTCGGCCATGATGGTGGGAGTCACCTGCCAGGAAAGCCCGTATTTGTCCTTTATCCAGCCGTATCGCCTGCTCCACGGGTACTCCTGCAGGGGCATGAGGACCGTCCCGCCCGGTAAAAGCATTTCCCACGCCGCATCGATATTTTCGGAGGCTTCGCGTTCCCGCGACGGGTCGTAATTCACCAAAAACGACACCGAGGGGTTGAAGGTGAAAAGGGGACCGGCGTTGATCGCCATGAAGGGCAGGCCCCTGAGCTCGAACGAGACGATATCGCTGTCCCCCGTGGGGCTCGGGACCTCGTGGATGGTAGTGATCCCCGTAATCCTCGAATTTGAGAAAACCGAACAATAAAACACGGCCGCCTCCGCGGCCTCCTTGTCGAACCATAGATGTGGCGTGATGTTCCGCATCGTGCACCCTCCCGCATTCCCCGGTATTGATCGAGACGTCATCTTGAATAAGGTATCCTGCCGCCGTTCCCAAGGCAACCCGCACGACAACCCTATCAGTTTATTGCTTGCATAATTTTACCATCAAACTAATTTATTGCGAAACGTTTCGTAAGAATCGGGAAGCGGCGACCGGGGAAACATTCTATCGCCTTAGCTATTAATAATTCTGATATCTCCTCAATCTCATCCCATCCCCCTCTCCCCCATTCTTACACCTTTTTTTTCGCACCCATATTGAAACAGAAAACGCGGAGGTACGCATGCATTCAACACCCGCACCGCACGGAGGCGCGCTTGCGCGCGCGCTCAAGACCAGGCGCAGCAAGCTCAAGATGAGCATCGGGGAACTGGCCGCGAAAACCGGGCTCGCCGAGGCGCACCTCGCCCGGATCGAGGACGGCACCGATTTCGCCCCGGTGGGCGATATCCTGAAAATCGCGCGGGCGCTCACGATAGACCCGGGCGAACTCCTGAAAAAGGACACTGGCAAGGACCGGGAGCGCGAGAAGGACCGGATTCGCGGCTTCAAGAGCCGCGAGCAGGCCTACGAGTACGAGGTGCTCACGCCTAACGCGATGAAGGGCCATCTGCGCTCGTTTCGCGTGACCATCCCCCCGCGCTCGGAGCTTCCGGGCCAGCGCTACCAGCACGAGGGCGAGGAGTTCGTCTACGTGCTCAAGGGCGAGGTCATGGTGAAGGTGGGGCAGAAGGAGCACCATCTCAAAAAGGACACTACGCTCCATTTCGATTCCAGCGTCCGTCACTCGCTCAGGAACCCCGGGAAGGCGAAGACCGTACTCATCGTCACCCTGTACACGCCATAGGAGAGAACGATGAAACTTCCGCTTACCGACGAACAGATAATGATACGGGACATGATCCGCGAGTTCGCCCGCGGCGAGATCGAGCCGATCGCCCAGGAGTACAACCTGCGCGGCGAATACCCGAAAGATATCATCGCGAAGCTCGGGGGGCTCGGGCTTTTCGGCATGATGGTCCCGGAGCAGTATGGCGGCTCCGCCGCAGGCGCGGTGAGCTACAGCCTCGCGCTCCAGGAGATCGCCTTTTCCTGCGCATCGGTGGCCGTCACGCTCTCGGTGACGAACCTCTGCACCGATCCCATCCTCAACTATGGCACCGAGGAACAGAAAATGGAGTTCCTGGTTCCCCTTGCATCCGGCGAACATGTCGGCGCGTTCGCGCTCACCGAGCCGGAGGCAGGATCGGACCCCTCGTCTTTAAAAACCTCCGCGGTTAAGAAAGGCAAGAGCTACATCCTGAACGGGACGAAGATGTTCATCACGAACGGCGCGTACGCGGGCGTTTTCATCCTGATGGCGCGCACCTCCGCGGACAGGAACGGGACGTCGGCGTTCCTCATTCCCGCCGGCACGAAGGGATTGAAGATCGGCAAGGAGGAGCACAAGATGGGGCTCCTCGCGTCGAATACCGTGGAGCTCATTCTGGAGGACTGCGAGGTTCCGGAGCGCTACATGCTCGGAGGGCCCGGCATGGGGCTCAAGACCGCGCTCGGGGCGCTCGACAGCGGGAGGATCGGCATCGCCTCGCAGGCGACCGGCATGATCGCGGCGGCGCTGCACGAGGCGAGCGAGTATGCGCAGGTGCGCAAGCAGTTCGGAAGGGCCATTATCCGCCATCAGTCGATCCAGAATATGATCGCGGACATTTCCGTGGACAGCGAGGCCGCGCGGCTTCTCACGTGGTCGGCGGCGTCCATGAAGGACCGGAAGCTCCCCTTTTCGCGCGAGGCGTCCATCGCGAAGCTCTTCGCGTCGGAAGCGGCGAACCGCTCCGCCTACAAGGCGCTCCAGGTATTCGGCGGCTACGGGTATATCCGCGACAACAAAATCGAGCGCATCTACCGCGACGCGCGCGTGACGACGATCTACGAGGGCACCTCCGAGGTGCAGCGCATGGTCATCGCGCGCGAGACGGAGAGGGGCTACGCGGACTAAGCCCGCGTGGCTCCAGGGATCAGCCGGCCTTAGACAGCCTGTGACCCGGGCCCTTGAACGCCTTCTCCAAATCCGCGAGGATGAGCTTTTTCATCCCGAGCAGGGCCTTCATGGCCCGCGCCGCGGCTTCCGTATCCTTCGAAGCGATCATGGCTTCCAGGGCCTTCGGGGCGACCTGCCATGAGACCCCGTACTTGTCCTTGAGCCAGCCGCACATCTCGGAGCCCGGATCGGCAGACAGCGCGTTCCAGTACTTGTCGATCTCCTTCTGGTCCTCGCATTCTATCAGGAATGAAACGGCTTCATTCGGCTTGAAATACGGTCCCCCGTTCAACAGCCCGAACCGCTGTCCGAAAAGCTCGAACTCCACGGTCAATACGCTTCCTATGGGTTTATTGCTCGGGGTCTCGGTCGTATAGTGTGTAGTGCCCCCGACCTTCAAATTGTCCCCGAACACCTTCTTGTAAAACTTCACCGCCTCCTCGGCGCCGTTGTCGAACCATATGTACGTCACTATTTTATGCTTCATCGTTTCCCCTCCCCTTGCACAGTTAAAAAAAGTACGGAAATCCGGTGGAACGGTCAACCCCGGGGAAAAATTTCCAGGGGCAATGGTGGGAGATAAATGTGTAAGGAGCGGGGGAGGGGGGGTTAAAACCATGCATTACAATGTTACCATTATGGTAACTTTTGGTTTGACATTTAGCGTCTGAAACACGTACTTGTAAGTGATGAGAATAATCAGCGCAGGTACGCTTCGCAAATACTGGACGAATCACAAAGAGACCGAAGAGCCGTTACGCGCATGGGTTGGGTTCGCGAAACGGGCCGACTGGAAGAGCCCAAAGGATATCAAGAAGCAATTTACAAAGGCGTGCATCCTGTCGGGGAACAGAGCGGTGTTTGATATCTGTGGAGGTAACTACCGACTCGTCATAAAGGTTAATTACGAGCATAGGATAGTTTGGATAAGGTTTTTAGGAACTCATACCGAGTACGACAAGATTAACGCCGAGGAGATTTAGCCATGAATATAACAGCAATACACAATAAACGCGATTACGCAGCCGCCCTGGAGCGCCTTGGCAGCCTCATGGATGCGAAGAAGGGGACGCCGGAATCCGATGAATTAAAAATCCTGGCGCTGTTAATCGGGGAATATGAAAGCGAGCATTTCCCGATTGAAACGCCGGATCCCATCAGCGCCATCAAGTTTTATTTGGAACAGAACGGTCTTACCAATAAAGACCTCGAGGGCGTGATAGGCCCGCGCAACCGCGTTCATGACGTGATGACCAAAAAACGCCCGCTCTCGATCACGATGATCAGGGCTCTGGTCGAAAAATTCGCCATTCCGGCGGACATTCTTGTAAGAGAATATTCGACCGGCAGAAACCGCGAAAGGCCGCGGCAGAGCGCTGGTGCTTAAATTAATAAAAGCCCTCGGAATTGCTCCGGGGGCTGATTTTAATTACCAAATTATCAAATTCTTGACATCCCCCCGATCTCATCCCTCTCCCCATCTCCAATTCTTACACGTCTTTCTAGTTAGCGTCTCACAATCAGCGCCACCGCCTCTCCTCCGCCCAGGCAGAGCGTCGCGAGGCCCGTGTGCTTGTCGCGCTTCTCCAGTTCGTGGATGAGGGTCACAAGCACGCGGCAGCCGCTTGCGCCTATGGGATGTCCCAGCGCGACTGCCCCGCCGTTCACGTTGATCTTCGACTGGTCCAGGCCCAGTTCCCTGATGACGGCGACGCTCGATCCGCTGAACGCCTCGTTCACTTCCCAGAGATCCACATCGTCTTTCGAGATGCCTTCTTTCTTGAGGCACTTCGGGATCGCCCAGATGGGGGCGACCAGCACGTACTTCATGTCGATCCCATAGGACGCCTGCGCGCACACCGTCGCGCGTACCGTGCAGCCGAGCTCCTTCGCCTTCTCGCGCGACATGAGCACGACCGCCGCGCCACCGTCGCTGATAATGGACGCGTTCCCGGCGGTGCCGGTCCCCCCTTCCTTGAAGGCGGGCTTCATTCTAGCCAGCGTCTCGTAGTCCGTGGGTACGGGGCACTCGTCCGTGTCGAAAATCACGTCGCCCTTTCTCCCCTTTACGGTGACCGGAACAATCTCGTCCTTGAATCGGCCGGCCTTGATTGCTTCAAGAGCCTTGCGGTAGGATTCGGCCGCGAACCGGTCCTGGTCCTCGCGGCTCACCTTGTAGCGCTCCGCGCAAAGCTCGTTGGAGCCGCCCATGTGGAAATCGTTCACCACGTCCCACAGGCCGTCGTGAACCATGTGGTCCCTGATCTTCTCGTTCCCCATGCGGTAGCCAAAGCGCGCCTTCTCGAGGTAGTACGGGGCCATGCTCATGTTTTCCATGCCCCCGGCGACGACGACGTCCGCGTCCCCGGCCTGGATGGCCTGCGCACCCAGCATCACGGCCTTGAGGCCGGACCCGCATACCTTGTTCACCGTGATCGCCTCGACCTCCCAGGGCATGCCGGCCTGCACGACCGCCTGCTTCGCCGGGTTCTGGCCGTAGCCGCAGGGAAGCACCATGCCCATGATGGCCTCGTTCACGTGCTCCTTTTTTATCCCCGCGCGCTTCACCGCCTCTTCGATCACGATCGCGCCCAGCTTCGTCCCGCCGATCCCGGCAAGCGACCCGTTATATGACCCCAGCGCCGTCCTGCATGCGCTTACGATTACCACTTCTTTCATGTTGGTCTCCTTGTCTCCTACTTCGCCGCCATGCGCATGGCGCCGTCCAGTCGTATCGTTTCCCCGTTCAGCATGCTGTTTTCTATTACATGCACAACCATGGCGCCGAACTCGTCCGGCCTCCCCAGGCGCTGCGGAAACGGGACGCTCTTGCCCAGTGCTTCCCGGATATCGGGCGCGATCGTCGCCATCATGGGCGTATCGAAAATGCCCGGGGCGATCGTCACGTTGCGTATCCCGTAGCCCGCGAGATCGCGCGCAACGGGGAGCGTCATGCCCACCACGCCCGCCTTCGAGGCCGCGTACGCCGCCTGCCCTATCTGCCCCTCGAAGGCCGCGATCGAGGCCGTGTTCACGATCACGCCGCGCTCGCCGTCCGCGTCCGGGGCGTTTTCGATCATCCTGGCCGCCGCGAGCCGTATTACGTTGAAGGTTCCCGTAAGGTTCACGCGTACGACCCGCTCGAAATCGGCCAGACCGGCCGGGCCCTTCTTCCCGACCGTGCGCGCGGACGGCGCGATTCCCGCCGCGTTCACCGCGACGTTCACGGTTCCAAACTTCGCGGCCGTTGCGGCCACCGCCTTCGCCACGTCGTCTTCGTTCGCGACGTCCGTACGGCAGTAGATCACGGAGGCCCCGAGCTCCGCCACCAGGCGCGCGCCCTTGTCGTCGGCGATATCCAGGATCGCGGCTTTGCCCCCGCGCGCGAGTATGCCCCGCAGCGCGGCCTCGCCCAGCCCCGACGCGCCTCCGGTTACGATTGCAACGGCGTTTTCTATTTTCATGCGTGTCCCCTCGTTCAAGTTTCAAGAATTCAAAATCACGGCGCGCATTCTGTCAATGATTTAGTTGCGCGCGCGATTGTTTTCAGGGGCCTCCGGGGCACTCCCGCGGGGTTTGTGTCCGGTTAACGGAATACAGTGTGGTCTTTATGCAATGCGAATCGGACCATCCCGTCCGGATGAAGCGATGGTTCTTGGTTGGGATCATGTACGCGCTTTATAGACGGATCGAATACGCACGGCGTTTCGGCATGGGGGCCGATACGCCCACGGACCGGGTTTCGCGCTCCCTGCCCGTTCGAATCTCCGTGCTTCGCGGGAAGCGCGTGTCATGAGGTGAAGTTTCCGCGCAGCCGCTTTGTGCGCGCACAGGCGAAGCCGCATCAGCGATCCAGGAACGCGTCCTCCACCGATGCGATCCTACCGCCTTTGCCTTCCGGCGTTTCCTGTTCCTTGCCTTCCCACGGTGCGCCCCCGTCATCGGAAGGGAAAATCTCGCACACGCGGCTCTCGCGCCGCTCGTCCGCCCACATGCGAAGCTTCGCCTGCATCGCCCTCCATACCCGCGGGTAGGCGCGCTTCACATCGCGCTCGCAGTGGGGATCGGTGGGCAGGTGGAAGAGGCGCCATATGTCCCTGTGAACTCCCGGCGTGTGAACGAGTTTCCAGTCCCGCGTGCTGATGCAACGCTCCTTGGTGCGCAGCACGTCGGCCTCGTATTTTTTCTGGAGCACGAAATGGAAATCGAAATCCGGATCGATCGCCGTCGTTTCCTCGAGGGGCGCGATCCAGAGCGGCTCCTCTCCGGGGACCTGCCGCCTGAAAAACAGGTAGCTCGTCTCGCCGAAGAACGCGAGCGAGAGGTCCGTGCTCGTTCCTTCGAGGTAGGGAAGAAGGCTCGTCCCCTCCATCCCCGGCGCGCGCGGGACATCGAGTACCTCGAGCACCGTGGGCGCGATATCGATCGTGCGGGTCAGCTGCGCCACCTTCGCGGGCGCGAACCGTCCGCCGGGCACGTACATGACGAACGGGATGCGGTTCGTCTGGTCGCCACCGTTGAACGAGAGCCCGTGGCTGAAGCTCGTGTTGGGCTCGAACAGGTCGTCCCCGTGATCGGAGGTCACGATCACGATGGTGTTTTCCGCGAGGCCGGCGCGCTCCAGGCCCGCGAGCACGCGTCCCACCTGGCTGTCGAAAAAATTCACGGCGCCGTCGTAGAGATCGCGTATCTGGCGCACCTCGTGCGGGGGCATGCCGGCGAACTCCTTCTCGATTCCCGCGCCGCGAATGAACGAGTCCACGTTGAAGTCCATCTTGAACTTGTTCCTTCCATTATATGCGGGATCGGCGTACAGCTCGTGATAGGGCGGCGGGCAGTAATACGGAATGTGCGTGCACGAGTAGAAGGCCGTAATGAAGAACGGATCGCCGCCGCGCGCCGCGCGATCGAGCCTTTCCACGAGGCGGTCCGTGACCACGTCCGGCGTGACGTACGTGGCGAAAGACTGGAGCCGGGGAAACATGCGGTAGCCCAGCTCGTTGTCGAAATAGAGAGGAATTATGAAGTGCGCGATGTAAACCGCCTGGGCCATGTAGAGCTTGAAGTCGTCGAAATCGCTCGCCTGCACCTCCCGGAACCCGAGCGGCACCACGTTGAAAATCCCCGCGCACCAGTCCCCCATCGCGGCGGTCTCGTATCCGCGCGCGGCGAGCGCGCCGGCGAGCGTGGGCGACTGCGCGAGCGTCGCGTCCACGCGCTCCCGGGAGGGGTACATGTGACGGAACCCGTGCGTGTGCGGGTACTGCCCAGTCATGATCGTGGTCATGGATTCGAGCGTGGAAGCGACCGGGGTCATCATGCGCTGGAAGTTCACCGATTTTGCGGCAAGCTCGTCTATGTGCGGCGTGGTGGGCCGATAATACCCGTTGCACGAAAGACGGTCCCCGCGCAGGGAATCAGAAACCAGCATGAGCACGTTGGGCGGTCCCTGCCGGCCGAGCGCGACCGGCTCGTCTCCCCTTACGAGGGGCGCCGCCACCCATACGGAGAGTATCAGCGCCCCGGCCGCCGTGGAAACGCCCGCCGCGCGCCCGGGCCGCCATGCCGGCAGGAGGCGCCGGATGAGGACCGTCCCGTAATATACCGCCGCCGAGAATCCCGCCGCCACGGGAAGCGCGGTGAAGAGCGCGAAAAATACGTGGGGCCGTACCCCTTCGGGAAGTCCGGAGAGGAGCTTGAAATACCAGTGATCATAGCTTGCGGCGTTCAGGAAGTACGGGCGCGCGTGCACGAGGCGCAGCACGCAATAGGCCATGATCACGCCGGTGAGTGCCAGGGTGCGCCAGCTTATAGCCCAGCGGGTCACGCATTCCCGGCTGCCCATCCAGAGCCGTACGACGGGATAACCCAGGAGCACGTACCCCAGGGAGACCAGCGCGTATCCGCGAAGGAGGTCGATATTCGTCCAGAAGAGGAACGTCTTGTGATGCTCAAGCGCGAGACCCGCGAACCTGCTCGCCGACTGCGACGCGACCACCGTGAGCGCCGTCACGGACAGGATAAACAGCGCCGCGTGCACGAGCATCACGGTAACGGCCATCCAGGCGAGCGTGTTGGGAATGCGCTTCGCGGAACCGCAATTATGGTTTCTGAATAATGCCTTCATATTTTCCACATGATTTTACTCACATGCATGAAGCGGCGCCTGAAATGTCAATTTAATTTTTAAGTGGTCCATTTCCCGGGGAGCGGGAAGCGCCCACTGGTTGCGCAGGTCCCCGGGGAATTCCGCGGAAAGGCGCTGGAGATTTAGATCGAAGGAAACATCGCCTTCGATTACAATGAGCACTTCCCCAAGGACGCCGCGAAAGAAAGTCCGGCCTTCAGCGACGTGAGCGGACTGCTAAGATTCGGCGAGAAGGATAACCATGTCCCCTGACGCAAAGGATACTTTTTTAGATTTGTCCGGATTCACCACCACGCCAAAGGAAAGCTCCTCCCGGTAGGCGTCGGCCGCGATCTTGTACCCGATGGCGATCTCGTTCCGCCGCGCGGCTGCTTCGAGTATCGTGTAAAAATTGACCTCGGAGCCGGGAACGATGTAGTCTGCGACCGGCTTAAGGTAAAGCTCCGACCCCTCCGGATCGAAGAGGTCGATGAAGACGCCGTTGAGCTGCTTGTTTTCGGAGACCTGCGCCATAAGAAGGCTGATTAGCTTGTCACTGACGATAAAATCGTTTACCCTGGCCACCTGCGCCAGGTCCCTGTTCTTCACATCCATCATCTCGCTTATCACCGACAGTTCGTTCCCCGTTTTTTCGGATATGTCGCGAAGGTGCAGCAGGGTCTTCAAGGTCCGCGCATCCGCCTGCTGCATTGAAAGCGTATCGGAGTAGCAGAGAATTATTATATGGCTGTATGTTTGGACATTCAGCCTGTTGAGTACCGACCGGTCCGTGGTATCTGCCGCCATGAGCTTAATAGTCTGCTTCTTGTTAAATCCCGCAAGTCGCTTTGCGATGGACTCCTTCTCTTCGGGAGCGATATCGGCAACGACCGTCACCGAGGATCCCTGGGCCACGTAGTTGTCGAGTTCTTTAATGATGATGGGTGCACGCCAGTTCCACCCCATGATGAGCAGTGATTCCGGCTCGCTTATCGAAACCGATCCCGGGCTTATCATGTCCCCGGCAATGTTGAATTCCTTCATCTCGGAAGGCTTGATAGTATCGTCGTCTTCCGAGATGACGATCAGCCTGTCGCCTTCGGCAATGATCCTGCCCATGGGCGGATTGAGATGGGATTTCCCGCCGCGCGGCGCGATCCCGATGACCGCCGAATCCTCGTACATGAACAACGCTTCGCGGAATGTCTTTCCGGCCAGTGACGGCTCCTCTTTGAAATAAATTTCGTCGCCGCCGAAATCGAGAAGCTCGGTGTAGACGACAGAAAGCCCGGCCTGCCGGCTGGTCTGGGCGATGATGCGCGCGATGAGATCGCCCACCAGCACAAGCTCGACCTCGTCCTTCCCGACTATGGCAGCGATGTCCATGTTTTTGGGATCGCGTATCTCGGCGACGATATGGTACGGCTCCCTTTTTCGCTTCGGGTTGTTGGTCAGGGCAAGCAGCGTTTTTAAGACCTCGGCGTCCGGGTCTTCATCGCGGGGCGATACCACGATGATGGACCTGGCCATATCGACGCCCGCGATCTCAAGGTCGTTTATATCGCTGGGGCTCCCGGTCCTGCATACGATCCTGGTCCGTCCGGTGGGGCCCGCGTGGCTGCGCACCGCCTCATCCATCTCGACCTTGTCCATGTCTCCCATTATGACGATGCACGAGTAGCGCTGATTTTTATTCGCGATCACAAGTTCCGATATTATCGAGTAAATATGCTCCGACCATCCCAGGATGACCGTATGGTTTTTCTCCACCACCATCGACCGCCCCTTGCGAAGCTGCTCGATCCTCCGCTCGATGCCGGAATTTATCACGCCGATGAGCGTGCTGACGATGAATATCCCCCCGAAGGTGAGTCCCAGCATGAAAATGCTGTACAGACCCTTGTCTCCCCCCATGGTGCCGGAGTCGATCGACCGCATCAGGCTCATCCAGACCAGTTGAAAGAAATTTCCTTCCGCTTCGTCGGGAAGGGCCCCGGCAATCCATACCAGTATAGAAAAGAATAATATCATGAGGAGCGAGACGGCGAAAAGCCAGGCGATGAGGGCGGGAGTGCCCTTGGCGAGCGTATTGTCAAAGGCGTATCTGAGCCTGTCGGCGAAGGTGACTTTTTTCATGAAGGGACCTCATCCAGTTGCCGCATGGAATTTTCAGGAATAATCCGTCGTGGAAAAACGGACCGGAGCATTCCTTATGCACGGGAAATCGGATATGTCAAATAGTATAATGGGGGAGGTTTTCCCAGCCTTCCCTGGAGGACAGTCTTCAGTGTAGTTGTAAGGATAGTGCGCCGGTCAAAGTAAGCAGAGACCTTGACGCACGGGCGATCCGACGATCACTGCTGCTCTTCCCCTATCGCCCTGATGGCGAATTCCTTGTCGCATTGAAGCAAGTCGCGTATTGCCGTCACGCCCCGGTCGACCTCCCCCGTTTTCATGGCGTCGTTGAAGGTCTTCAGGTACTGCATTGTCATTTTTATGTTGCCCAGGCGTTTCGTCAGGGCGAGATGCTGTACCCTCATGACGCTGGGAATAAAATCGTACATCGTCTCCTTCAGCAACAGGTTGCTGCTCCCCTCGAGCCCTATCAGCGCATACTCCATCCGGGCGTTATAATAGGCCCGCTCCTCTCCCTCCCGGGACATGGCCTCTATCTTTTCAAGTGCGACCTCGAACCTGGACAATCGCTCTTTATCGGGCCTGGTTATGAGCTGGCGGACGACGATTGAGTACAGCTCGACCAGGATCTCGTAGAGCCATTCTACGTACTCCCGCGAAAGGGGCGTGACGCGTGCGCCGTGCCGGGGGGTTAGCTCGACCAGTCTGTTCCTGCGCAGTATCTGAAGGGCTTCGCGAATCGGCGCGCGGCTGACGCCGAGCTCCGCCGCCAGGGGTATTTCCTGGATGCGTTCGCCCGGCCTGAGATCTCCGCTGATTATTCTTTCAGTGAGGTAGTGCGTTATCTGGCTGGAAAGGTTTTCCGATAGGGTAAAGTTCATACCAGTGTTTCTCCGAAAAATGCATTTGCTGTGCTTTACGAACAAATAATCAAGAAAATTTTACCGGCTTCCTGTTCCCGGAAAGACAGGCCTTAATTTCGGAAATATTTATAACTTGACAAATACTAATATATATATAATTGTCGACATATGACAGATATAAGGTAATCAATGTTCACCAGGAAAAAGGGGGTCCCAATGGATGATTTTTATTCGGCAAAACCATGGTTACGGCATTATGATCCCGATGTAGCGCCCGAACTTGATTATCCAAAAATCAGCTACGCCGAATATCTCCGCGAGGCATTCAGCAAGGTACCCGATCGAGTAGCCCTTTATTACATGGGGAAAGGAATAACCTACCGGGAACTGGATGAACTTTCAAATAGGTTTGCGCATTTCCTGGTCAGGAACGGATGCACGCCGGGCGATTTCGTCGCGGTTAACCTTCCCAATATTCCTGCCTGCTTTATCAGCCTTATCGGAATTCAAAAAGCCGGCTGTGTATATCAGGGACTCAGCCCCCTTCTTACCGCCGAGGAGTTCGAATATCAGTTGAACGATTCAGGGACGAGGTTTGTGGTAACGATCGACCTGCTGTTCGATAAATTCAAGGCAACGCTGCAAAATACAGGTGTTCGGTGGGCACTCGTAACCTCCATAGCCGATTATATGCCCGTGATGAAAAAAATACCCGGCCTTCTCCTAAAAAAGATACCCACGGGGAAAATACATCCATTACCCGTTATCAAGGTAGTACGATTCCAGGAAATGCTGAAAGGCATGTCGGGGGATTCAATACTGGTGAAGGTCGATCCGCAAAGTCCCTGCATCATGGTCTATACGGGCGGAACTACCGGCAAGCCCAAGGGAGCGCTGCTGTCTCAGAGCAACCTCGTTAATCATATGATTCAGAATAACGCCTGGTACAATTTCAACAAATGGAACGAGACGACACTCTGTCCCTACCCCATGTTTCACATGGCCGGATGCTTCATCTCAATGGGTCATTTTTCCATTGGGAGCTCATATATACTTATTCCAAACCCACGGGATATGAAATTCACGATCTCCCTGATAAAAAAGCACAAGCCCACTTCGATAATAGCGGTACCGACGATATACATCGAACTCATGAAATACAAGGAATTCTGCTCCCTCGACCTGTCGAACGTGAACTATTACCTGAGCGGATCCGCGCCCTTCCCGGCCGAGACCATCAAGCAGTTTGAAAAGCTCGTCGGTGGAACCATAATTGAAACCTACGGCCTGACCGAAACTACCACATGCGTGGCGGCACCCCCGGTAAAAGGCAAGAGGAAAGTCGGATCGGTAGGGGTTCCGATATCGGATACGGAAATAAAAATCCTGGATCCGGAAACGGGCGCGCTCATGCCCGCAGGCGAACCGGGAGAGGTGGTGGTGAAAGGCCCGCAGATATTCACCGGATACCATAGGCAATCGGAGGAGACGGCCAATGCTTTGAATAACGGCTGGTTCCGTACGGGCGATGTCGGTACGATGGACGAAGAGGGATACCTGTATATCGTCGACAGGATAAAGGACATGGTGAACGTTTCGGGATTCAAGGTGTTTACGCGCGTGGTGGATGAAGTCCTTCTTGAGCATACCGATATTGCCATGGCGGCAACGGTGGGCCTTCCCGATCCCAGGAGGCCCGGCTCCGAGATCGTCGCCTCGGCGATTGTTCTGAAACCGGATCGCGAAGGGAACGATACAATGAGGGCCGATATTATTTCATTCTTAGAATCGAAACTGGCCCCCTATAAAATTCCCAAACGGATTGAGTTCCTGGACCAGCTCCCCTTGAGCACTGTCGGCAAGATTTTAAAGAAGGACCTTAGAAAGATCATGGCCGGTTCCGCATGATATGCGGCTGTCGCTCGATGTTGTTACAGGCCTTTAATATTTTGCAAGCTATGCCTGACAGTTGAACTACAATATGGAAAATTATCATGAGATCTAAAATGGTCGAGCCCTTCGTTGAAATTGTTCGAAACGAACAAGCGTATCTGACTGAAATTGCCTCGCGCGGCAAGGCGATTATCGGATATTTCTGCACCTATACGCCCCTTGAGCTGATCCACTCCATGGGAATCGTCCCGGTACGATTGACCGGCAGCTCACGGCAGACGGATAAAGCCTATTCCCTCGTGCCAAGCTTTATCTGTCCCTACGTGAGAGGCGCGCTTGAAAAGGGCCTTGGCGGAGAATATAATTTCCTTTCCGGCATCATCCAGGGATACACCTGCGACGCCGCCTGCGGCATCGTGAACATCTGGGAAGAGAATATCGGGGGGAAACTCTTCTACTCAATGCCGCTCCCCTACAATAAATCGGCCGCTTCCGGGGAATTCATGCGCGCCCGCATGATGGACCTGGTGAAAATGCTCGAATCCATCGGGGGTGATTTTCAGGAAGGCAAGTTGAGATCGTCCCTTGAATTATACGGGGAGATCCGCCAGGCAATGCTCGACATGTATACGATGAGATATCGCGGGAGTCTTCCCTTGTCGGCCGGCGACTTCCTGTACGTGGTACTCGCCGGATTCATTACCCCTCCCGCGGATTACCTGGCGATGCTTAAAACCCTTGTATCGACCTTCACTACGACAGCGACGCGAAAACCGGACGGTGTTCCGATCCTTGTTTCCGGCAGCATCATCGAAAATACCCGGTTGTTTGAAATAGTAGAGGACCGCGGGGGAAGGATCGTCGCTGATGATCTCTGCACCGGTTATCGTAATTTTTCCCCGCCCTCGGGTTCCGGCAAGGATGCGGTCGATGCGCTGATCGATCGATATATGAACCGGTTTCCCTGCCCCTCGAGGAGCAGGGTTCTGGAGCGCCTGCCACACCTCGCGGATCTTATACAGGCGTCCGGCGCCAAAGGCGTACTGTTTCTCTTTCAAAAATTCTGCACCCCGCATCTTGCGGACCACCCCGTACTGGCGCGCGAGCTGAATGCAAAGGGCATTCCGTCCCTGGCCATCGAGATCGCGGAGTCACCCGATGTAGACGGTCAATTTATGACCCGAATCGAAAGCTTCTTGGAGATTTTAAAATAGGCGCCGACAAATATGATCGGCAAGCCCTTCACACGCACGTTACATATTATCAACTAGTCGGGGTATCGGAATGGAAAAATCCGGCAAATCCAAGAAAAGACTCACTACCGCAAAGGAGCTCAGCAGGATAATTATCGAGTATTACCAGGAATGCAACCAGGCCAGGGGCATGGGGAAACCCGTAGGGTGGATGCCCCCGATGAACGGGGGAATTGAGATATTTTACGCCATGGACCTCCAGCCGGTGTTTCCGGAAAACTGGTCTCCCATCTGCGCCGCCTTCGGGCTCACGCCGGAAAATTTTCGCGTCACCGAGGAGATGGGATATTCGCGGGACCTCTGCGGCTATCTTCGAAACATCAACGGATATGTGTACGGCCTGATGAAGAACGGGGGAGGCCCCCTGGGCGGCCTCCCAGAGCCGGATCTTATAATCTCCCCCGGGGCCGGATGCATCCCCGTCATGAAAATTTTCCACATCATGGAAGAGCGCTTCCCCGATGCAAAAGTATTCAGGGCCGATCTTCCTCAAGTCGCCGTAGAAGATATTAGAGAGGATCACCTGAGATATGCGGTGAGCGAAATAAACCGGCTCATCGAATTCCTCACCGAAGCGACGGGACGCACGCTCGATCGTGACAGGCTGGCGGAAGTCGTCATGCTCTCCGACCGGGCGTGCGCGCTCTGGGATGAGATCATGGCCTACAGAAAAAGCATCCCCACGCCTTTTTCGGCGGCCGAGATCGGCATTATGTTCGTCATGGTCACCCGTCAGGGAACGCAAACCGCGGTGGATTACCTGACCAGGGTGAGGGACGAAGTGAGGGAGAGGGCCCTTTCGAAAATCGGGGTTATCGAAAACGAAAAAGTGCGCCTTTTCTGGGACAATATTCCTCCCTGGTACAACATGGGCCTGCTGAATTATTTCGAAACCATGGGAGGAGTCATGGTGGCGGAAACCTATTCGGCGGCATGGTCCCTGAGGCTTGATGTGAAGAACCCGATAGAGACGCTGGCCATGAAGAGCCTGATGTCGTACCCAATGGTCTCCTGCGTCTCCATCAAAAAACGAAAGGAGATGGTGCTTAAGGCATGCAGGGAATATCACATCGACGGGGCAATACTGCACAGCAATAAATCATGCCATCCCATCACCCTGGGCCAGATGGATATCAAGAGGGCCCTTGAAAAGGATCTCGGGATACCGTCACTCGTGATAGACGGCGATCATATGGACGAGAGAAATTTTTCCATGGCGCAGTTCCAGACGAGGGCGGATGCCTTCATGGAAATGCTGTTACAGAAGAAGTAGACCATATCATAAAATATTCGGGGGCAGACTATGGGCGGAGATACAATCATCGACATATTTCTGGATAACGCTCTGGCATATCCTCATACGACTATCCTCAAGTTTAAAAAGAATAAAGGGGCTGACTATAGCGACGTAACCTGGAAGGAATTGAGGGAGACGACGATGGCCTTTGCATGCGGCCTTGCAAAGCTGGGCATGAAGACCGCCGACAGGATGGCGATACTCTCGTCAAACCGCTATGAATGGATCATCGCCGACCTGGGATGCATGATGATGGGTGGAGCCGACGTGCCGGTATATCACACGAATACCCCCGATCAATGCGCCTATATCATTAGGGATTCAGGATCAAAGTATGTCGTGGTGGAAGATGAGCTGCAGCTCGCCAAGGTCCTGTCAAAAGGGAAAGGGCTCGGTTTGAAAAAGATCATCCTCATACACGGAAAGCGGCCTAAACAGAAAAATGTCATTTCATACTCCGACCTTCTTGAAATCGGCAGAAAAAGTTTCAATGCTCTTGGCGGCAGAATTGAAAAAATCGCCCGATCGATCGATCCATCGAAAATGGCGACTATCGTCTATACCTCCGGAACTACCGGCCCCCCGAAGGGGTGCATGGTGAGTCACGGGAATACCGTCTATGTCCTGAAATCGATCGATGACCTGATCCGCATTGATCCGGAGTCGAACCTGTCCCTGATGGTGCTCCCCCTCTCGCATTTCTATCCGAGGATATCCGGCTACTACTACAATATTTTCAAAAACGTCCCGTTTGCCGTCGCCGAATCGATTGATACTTTGGCAAAAAATATGATGGAAGTCCGCCCCACATATTTTACCAGCGTGCCCCGCATATTTGAAAAGGTCCACGGCAGGATACTGAACAACGTGAAACAGGGATCCCCGTTGAAGCGGATGATATTCTCCTTCGCGGTGACGATCGGAACGATGAGAAGCAGGGGGATGAACTCAAAGGGACATGTTTCCATACTATTGAGTCTTGCATTTTCGCTGGCCGATCTGCTCGTTTTCAAAAAGATACGGGACCTGCTGGGCGGGCAGCTCCGGTTTGCCGTATCGGCGGGAGCTCCGCTCTCGGCTGCGGTGGGAGAATTTATTCACAGCATTGGAATACAGGTGATCGAGTTTTACGGCCTCACGGAGACCCTTGGAGGAACGATGACCACATTCGAAAAATGCCGTTACGGCACGGTGGGGATGCCCATGCCCGGTTTCGAGGTTAAAATCGCCGATGACGGCGAGATATTAATACACGGCAACAACTTCCTCGGGTACTGCAACAAGCCTTCCCTCACGAAAGAGATACTACAGGGCGGCTGGTGTTATACCGGCGACATAGGATACTGGGACGCTGACGGCTTCCTGGTGATCAACGACAGGAAAAAAGACCTCATTGTAACATCGGGAGGGAAAAAGATATCTCCCCAGAACATCGAGAATATGCTCAAAAAAATTCCCATGGTTTCCAATGCGATGGTTTACGGGGACAGAAAAAATTATCTTACCGCGCTTATCACGCTCGACATGGCGGACACGAAAGACTATGCGAAGCGGCACAATATCCCGGGCGAAAGATTTGAGAATTTGATCCTATCGCATGATATACTGCGGGCGGTCCAGAAAGGGATTGATCGGATAAATGAAAATCTTGCGAAATATGAAAGCATTAAAAAATTCATCGTCCTTCCGCGGGAATTCTTGCAGGAAGAGGGAGAGATCACGCCGACGTTGAAGATTAAAAGGAAGAATATCACGGAACGCTTTAAAAATGAGATCTCATCCATGTATGGCGGCGATAATCAGAGTGCTTCATAGCCCATTTGCGTCCCCATAATCCGTATAGATTATAAAGCGGTAATCCCAGCGGGAGTATCTTTTCAACGAATGGTGTCAGGTAGCAAAGCCTGATCAGGTTGTGGTACAGATCCCGAATCTCCTTTTCCTCCAGGAATACCGTATTCCCCTTGTACTTGAATCCCCATCGTTCGGCCAGCTTCTTCGCGTACATTGGCCCATCACGCATTACAACCTTTGCGCTGAATGGTCCTGTCAACAGGCATGGTATGGTCTTATCGTTCATGAGCGATTCCACGCCCCTTGCGGCAAGTTGTGTTCTCCACGCATCCGAATTGAATCTATTGTTCCCTGCCTTATCGATGGCGTGGACCGTAATGTTTTTTATAGCGCGCTGCGCCTCCGCGCACGCCACCGGGCAGCCTGAAAAGAATATGGGGCGTATGTTAAAAGGTGCAAGGGCCGATGAAAAAAGCTCCACCTCGGCCATGGGGGTTCCGTTTACCGTGAGCCTCTCTATTCTCGAAGTCAGGGTATGCGCGAGGAATCCGCCCGATCCCGACGATGCGTGCATCCCCGTCATCATGAGGCCGGTCACTTCGGGAGGATCGCCAATGCCGGGAACCATGCCGTTTATGTAGCCTGGTATAATCCGAGCCCTTGGGTCTATCAGTTCCGGAAAGAGATTGAATCCCGTTCTATGGAAGTCCTTTACGAAGATTTGTTCCGCGCCCGCGTCCAGCAGGGCCTTCACGAGCGCATTGACGTCCTTTGACATTTCAACGCACGCCCCGGCCCATTTTTTGGTTTTGAATGCCGATGATTCATAGTCCCGGCACCCCGAGCTCCCTTCTATATCGGCAATGATCAGTATTTTTGTGTGCATAGCGATTGGGAATGCTGAAATGAGTCTAATCCGCCATTTTTTAAATTCGCTTCATGGAGATGGAATCCACTCAATTTCCCTGTAAGTCTCCGTATATTGTGCCGCCAGGTCTTTGTAGGCCTGCTGGCCCAAGGCCAGCAGATCGCGATGGCGCTGTGTCACCTTGCCGACCTCCTCAGCGGGAATTCCCCCGAAGATGGTTCCGGACGGTATCACCTGTTTCTTCCTTACATGGGACTTTTCCGCCACGATGGCCCACTCCTCCACGAGGGAATTATCGGTGATGAGCGCCTGCATACCGATGAGGGCGAAGTCCCGGACGATCGACGCGTGCACCATCGCCAGGTGGCCCAGGATGACCGAGTTACCGATCTCGGTAAGCCCCGGGCCGTGGATCACCACGCCCTCTTCCACGGCGCTCGCATTTCCAATTATTATGGTGCCGAAATCGGCGCGGATGGTCGCACCAAAGCCGATGAAACAATCCCTGCCGATACGTACATCGCCGATAACATACGCGTTGGGCGCGATCCAGGTACCTTTCCCTATCACGGGGATCTTATTCTTGAATGAACATACCGGCATGGGCTTCCTCGATGCTTACGCGACGGCGGTTTATTCGAAAAAATCAAACTTGAATATACTTACCCAGGATACAATCAAACTCAAGCAAAAGATTCGCACTATGGGGAAGAAAAAGTTCTTTACATATTGTGAATACAATTCACAATCTGTAAAGTCACGCGGCGGGGGAATTTCGAATGATAAAACGCGCCATATCCGGGAAGGTTCTCCAGCTTGCGGATCAGTATCCGGTAATTACCATCACCGGTCCACGGCAATCAGGTAAAACGACCCTTTGCAGGGCCCTTTTTAAACACAGGGAGTATATATCTCTGGAGGATATTGACAACCGGGAGTATGCCAGAAATGACCCAAGGGGTTTTCTGAAACAATTTCCCAACGGGGTAGTGATCGACGAGGTCCAACGTGTCCCCGGCCTGCTTTCATATATCCAGACCGCGGTCGACGGCAAAAAGGGAAACGGCAGATTCATACTAACCGGGAGCCACCAATTTGACCTGCTGAGTTCAGTAACCCAGTCTCTCGCCGGACGAACGGCGCTCATAAACCTTCTTCCCTTCACTATTGATGAGATTTATGCACCCAAAAAAACTCCGGACATTGATACGGTCCTTTACACCGGCTTCTATCCCCGCATTCATGACCAGAAGCTGAACCCCACCGAGGCGTTATCCTTTTATGTAAATACCTATATTGAAGGAGATCTGAGAAATATTATTAACATTAAAGACCTTTCCGTGTTCGACAGATTCTTGAAACTCTGCGCGGGAAGATGCGGCCAGATTCTGAATTTGTCATCTATTGGGAATGACTGCGGCATAAACCACGCTACGGTAAAAAACTGGGTATCCATACTTGAAGCCAGCGGCATCTTAAAACTTCTCCGGCCATACTATAAAAACTTCAACAAAAGACTTATCAAATCACCAAAACTTTATTTCCTTGATTCCGGTCTTGTCTGTTATCTCCTTGGCATCAATGACCCGGATCATTTGATGAATCATCCTCTCCGAGGCGCGATTTTTGAATCCCTTGTCGTATCCGAGCTTATCAAGAAAAGGTATAACGCGGTTAAAACCGACAATCTGTATTACTTCAGAGACAACACGGGGAACGAGGTCGACATTATAATGGATCGGGGATCCGAAACCGGGCAGATTGAAATAAAATCCGGCATGACGGTCGCGAGTGATTTTCTCAAGGGCCTGAATTTCTTCAAAACCTTGAATAAAAACGCGGGGCCTTCTTACATCGTTTATGGTGGCAATAAAAGTTATGAAAGGGAAGGGGTTACGATTACTTCATGGAGGAATGTTGTCAACATAGATGTTTAATTTTTATCATCATCTTGAAAGCGCGAATTCGTACCGGGCCCTGTCGACTTTCTCCGCAAGACTATAAAATACGGGCCGAAACGCACGCCCCATGCCGGTAACGCGTGCGCCAGATGCGGCAGGATGCCGCGAATATTTAAAGCCTGAACCCCGCGAATACGCCCGCGACCACGGCGTGGAGCGCGGCCGAAAAATCGTAGAGCATCATGTAATCGGCGAACAAGCCCAGGTAGAAGCGCCGGGGCACGAACGAGAACGAGAGCGACAGTCCCGCGACCGTGGTCATGGCCATGGTGCTCAGCTCGTCCTTCTCGCCGTCATAATATTCCAGCCTCGTAAAACCCAGTCCCAGGCGGGGAATGATCTCGAGCCGCGAGGTCGCGCGGAAGGGGTAGACCGCGCTCGCGATGACCGGTATCACCTGGAGATAGCGCTCGGAGTGCTCTCCGTTCACGCTCTTAGCGTATCCCGCGTCCAGGAGCAGGCGCATTCGCGGCACGAATAAGGCGTTAAAGCCGGCGCTCCCCATGTAGGAGGTCGCGGGACCCAGATGGGAGCCCCCCGTGTTCAGCGGGATGAACGCCCCCGGCATGAAGCGGAACTCCAGGTCCACGGGACTGATCTCCTCGCCCGACATTTTCACGATGTTGAGCTTCGACAGGGTCTTGTCCGGCGCGTCCTGGCCCTCCCGGTACACCACGCGAAGCGCGTCCTCCTCCACGAGGTAGCCGGATATGACCGCGTTCTCGCGTGTGAGGATGTACACGCGCTCGAATCCCTTGCGCTCCTTCTCTATGCTCTTCACCTCGCCCAGGTTGATCTGCCGCGTCTGGTATTTCGTCTTGACGGTGATGTAGCCGTCGCCGCGCTGAATGATCTCGCCGTTGATCACCTGCCCGTCATGGAGGGAGATGATTTCGGCGAGGGCGCGACTCGTGAAGGAAAGCACGCCCAGCAGAAACGCTCCCGCAAGGATTGCGATGAATGGGTTGATCGCATTGTATTTAAAGGTGCTCATCGGTTCTCCTTTAAGGCTCTGAGGTCTGATATCGCCCGCATCCGGACGGCGCCTCGTTCCTTGATTTATATCCCCGCATTCCCGTCGGGTCATCTTCCCGTTACGGCAACGGCGGGTTCTCCCGCAGATACGGGAAGCCGTCGTTGGTACCGTCTATGTTCCAGGTATTCGTGAAGTCCCATCCGGTATAGGTGGACTGCTGCAGCATAAGTGCCTGCGTCGTGTAATAACCCCCCGCATCCCCTACAGCGGGGTTTTTCGGCGGCTGATAATAAAAGCAATTCGTAATCGTCGGGCCGTCGATATACCCCACAAAGCCGCCATAAGTGGTCCCCGATTGTGTAACAGCTCCCGTGGCATAGCAGTTTATGATCGTCAGCGCCGAACCGATGCCGTATCCTAACAGTCCGCCAAAGTTGTCTCCGCTCCCGGTGTGTGTAACATTTCCACGTGCATAGCAATTGCTGATTTCGCATGTGGAACTCACACTGATCCAGCCAACGAGCCCGCCAAAATTATAGGTGCCACGCACGTCCCCGGTCGCCCAACTCTCGGTTATTGTGATATTAGTCGTCTCGCCCACAATACCCCCGGCATGATCACCACTGCTTGTTACCGTCCCCGTCGATCTGCATCTGCTTACCAGACCCTCCCCATGGCCGAGAATTCCCCCAGTTACATTAGCCCCCACGACAGTTCCCGAAAACAGGCAGCCTGTAAAGCTTGAACTTCCTGAAACATACCCGGCCACGCCTGCGATACAGTTGCCGTCGTACGAAACCACGCTTCCTGTAACTATACAGTCGCTTATTGTGGATGAAACCACGGATCCGGCAAAACCACCTACGGATGAATCTCCGTCGGTCACGTCCACGTCGGCCGTGCACCCCGTGACCGTTGAGCTCATTAACGATCCGGCGAACCCTCCCACTCCCGTGGCGGTGGCGGTGGCATCGAGAATGCCCGTTACATGGCAATCGGAAATGGTGGTTGAGTCGGCTATCCCAACCAGCGCTCCTGAATAGTAATCTGCATTCTGAATGGAGCAGCCCGTTACATCGGTATTCCTGATGGTCGCGCCGTTCGCATAGCCTATAAGCCCCGAATGGGTGCTATCGCTCATTTCAAGCCCGGTCACCGCATGGCCGTTCCCGTCAAAGATACCGGTGAACCACACCGTTGAATTACCAATTGGCGTCCATGTCTGTCCGGTCACATCGATGTCGCCCGAAAGCACGATGTAGCCGTTCCACCGGGCTGGAGTCTCGCTTACCTGGATGAGGTCGGCAGGGCCCGAGACTGTGTACACCGTCTTGGACTCAGCGGGCGGGGTGACTTTGATGCTCACGCCCGTCGAGGTATTGTCCACGATGTCCCTTGTCTGCACCTTGATGGTGTACTCCGTGCCATTGGTGAGGCCGCTGAAGATGTACGTCATCACTGTAACGACCTCTACCGTTGGGCCGCCGGATTCGGAATCGATGGTGAGCAGATAGTCTTTCAGGTCGGAGTCTCCGGGCGGCGTCCACTGCACCGTAATGCTTTCGCCGCCGGCGCTCACGACTGAAAGGTTCACCTCGCCCGGCGCCGTCTGGTCGATTGCGTAATTAGCCGTCCGTACATCTTCCATGTTTTCCGCGTTGTCGATGGCCTGGTACTTGAGCTCATAGGTGCCTTCCGCCGGGCCTATGACCGCCTGGGTCGTATCGGCATACACGACCGTCGCTGTTCCGGAGGTCAGAGGATCGCTTCCGTCCAGAGTGTAGCGTATCCGCGATACGCCGGAAACCGAATCGGATGCGCTTATGTCCACCGTGAATTGCGTCGTCGACCTGTGCAGGTTCGCGGGATTCACGGTCGTGGAGGGTTTGACGCCGTCGACGATGTAGGTTGCGGTCTTCACATCCTCCAGGTTATCCTCTTTGTCGATGGCGCGGTATTTGAGCTCGTAGGTGCCGTCGCCGGAGCTGCCAATGGGCACATTTGCCGTGCTTCCCGTCACTATCGTCCCGTTGTTGCCGGAAAAATCCGGGATCGCGGCACTATTCACTACGTAGCTGATCCTCGATACGCCCACGAGATTGTCGGTCGCGCTTATGGTCGCCGTGAACGAGCTCTTGGATATTTGACCGTTGGCAGGATTCACGGTGGAAACCGGCGGCGTATGGTCTCCGCTCACCACCGTGTAGGTTACACTCTTCACATCCTCCGTGTTCCCCACCGCGTCGATAGCGCGATATTTCAAGGTGTAAGTGCCGTAGCCTCCTGCCCCTATGGTCGCGACGGCCGAGGCTCCCGTCACCACCGTGCCGGTGCCGGTAAAGTCCGGGTCGCCCCCATTCACCGTGTAGCTGATCCGCGACACGCCGGATAACGCGTCGCTTGCCGTTATGGCCACCTGAAAGGCGCTCAGCGCCTCCGTCCCGTCCGGCACGCTCACCGTCGAGGAGGGCTTCCCGTCGTCGAGCGTCAGGATGAACGACGCGGTTCCCACGGCATCCATGGAGTCCTTGAGCAGCACCCATACCCTGCTCTGCGCGCTCACAGAAACCCTTACGTCGCCCTCGATGCCGAGCCAGTCGGGCCCGTCTACGCTGACCGTGACCTCGCTGCCGGCGTGGTAATAGTAATTCGCCAGGCCCATGTCGTAGGCCGGCGCAACGGCCCCGGTGCCGGCTACGGCCTGCACTTGGTAGAGCCCGGAGGTGTTGGCGGTGAAGGTGTAGTTGACCTGCCCGCTCGAGGCGGTATAGACGGGGATATCCCCTATCGAGGTAAGGGCGGGACCACTTGCCGTCGTCCCCAGGACAATTTCCTGCGACGCCTTTCCTTTCCGGTCGTCACTGACCGTCACCTTCACGCTCACCGGCTGCAGGGGGATGATATGGCTTCCCGCGTGGAAGGTAACCGTGCTCCCGGACTTCGTGTCCGTCTGGTCGGAGAAGCTCCCGTCGGCGGAGCTGTACTCAAAGTGGAGCGCCTCGCCCTCGGGGTCGCTCGCCTCCACCGCGAGGAGGGAGGTCAGGCCCGGGACAATGGGCGTCGCGGGAACGAGGTCGTCGGTGAAGCTGATGATGGATGGCGCCTTGTTCGGGGTGAAGTCCTTGAGCGGGCCCACCACCTCGCTGCAGCCGGATGCGAGAAGGAAGGGAAGGAGGAGAAATAAACCAAAAATATTTATTAATCGCGTTCTCATAGTGTATCCTCTAATCCCCGGACCTAATCAATGACGGTGACCGTATTCGAAACGCAGGACAGCCGATTGAACTTATCGAGCAACAGGACATAGACATTGTAGGTGCCCGCCGCCGGCAGGTTTGTGTTCTCATCTGTTCCGGTTAGCGCATGGAATATGACCGTCTTCGGGTCACCGGCCGTATAAAAAAAGGAAGCATGAGACATATCAAAATCGATTGTGCTGACCAGCGAATTCTGAAACCTCACCTGGTAGAATCCCGAGCGATCGACTGAAAAGTCGACACTCATGGTGCCGCCGGACGCGAGCGTGGTGCTGCCGGTCCAGGTCGATGACGAAAAGACAGGACCGGTCGTGCCGTCTCCCATGTCGATGGTGCGCGAGGACGACGCGCCTTTATCGTCCGTGGCGATGACCGTGATGGGGATTGAATCGCTGCTGCCGCACGTGGATTTTATGAAATAATCCACGGTGCACCCGTCGGCGGTATGCACCAGATTGCGCATCGTCCCCTGCGCGGATTTGAAGGCATAGGTGATGGGATCGCCCTCGATGTCATGTGCCTTCACCGTGAGCAGCATCTCCATGCCGGGATAGATCTCGACGGCAAGGGGGTCGATATTCGACGTAAACGTATCGATCACCGGGGACTCGTTTTTTTCGAAGCTTTTCATATCGGCGATATAAGACTCACCGCAGCCGGCTCCGCCGAGCGCCGCTGATGCGGCAAATATCCCGGCCAGGAATGCCCTTATCGTGTTTCCCATTTCCCTACAACCTGTATCCGCACGACATGCCTATTACCCCGGCCTGGAAGACGCTCGCGCCATCGAAGAAGAACGCGTATTCGGCCCACAGCCCGAAGGAGTACGCGCCGCGGTTCGGGCGATACATCAGTCCGCATCCCGCGGTCGCCGCAAGCAGGTTCGACTTCATGACGTCCCCCTCGCCGGTTTCAAACTGCGAGATGCCCAGACCCCCTCCCAGCTTCGGGATCAGCGTGAACTCCCGGGCGAGGAAATAGTTGTAGGCCAGACTCAAGGTGACGGGAACGATCCTCAGGGACTGGCCGGAATTCGTTCCGCTCTCCGAACGGAGAAAGCCCGTTTCGAACATTAATCTGAGGTTGGGCGCCATCATGGAATTGAATCCCATTCCGAGCGTATACTGTCCCGTCGTCTTAAGATCGGCCCTGCCGGAATCAAGCGGCACGAAGGCGGCGGGTTTCATATAAAACTCCAGGTCCACGGGATAGTGGGCGTCCCGTGAAATCTCCCTGATGTCCCTTCTCAAAATGGTCCGCTCGGCCGGGGAGTCGGGCTTGTCACGCACGGTGATCGCGTCCTTGTCCTGGTCCACCATGTATTCCCTGGTTATTGAACCGTCCATGCCCAGGATATAGACCTCTTCCATGTCCATGTTCCCGTACATCACCCGCGTGATGTCCGCGTTGGGAATCTCCCGCTCGCGGTCGCCGTCTTTCAGCGTGATCCCGGTCCTGGTTTCCCGGACAATCGTCCCCTTGACGACGCTGCCGTTTTTCAGGTAGACGATCTCGGCCGCCGCGTTGTGCGTCATCCCGAAGACCGCACACAGCGCTAAAAGGATGGAGACGGCCTGGATGGCTCGTGTCGCCTGGACTCTCATATCAGCGATCTCCCTCGTTCACGAATCGCCTTCCGGTTCCTATTGCTGCTCGGGCACCCGGCGCCGTATGTCGCCCTTGGGTATCTCTATGACGCTCTCACCCGTGTCGAGCTTGAGCCCGGCCGCGGTCGTTTCTTCGACGGAACCTATGATCTGGCTTCCGTCCCTGAGAAAGAGCCTCACCAGGGGCTTCCCCTGCTTTTTGAGCTTTTGCAGCGCCGTGAGCTTAATGTCCTCGATCTTCTGATCGATCGCCCGCTCCTCAACCTCGATCTTCTTGAACACCTTCTCGATCTCGGCGGGTTTTTTGGTTTCGATATTCTCGATATAGGGCTGAAGCGCGTGCTTCTCGAGGATGAGCTCCTCCACGCGAACCTGGGGGACGACCACGGCGCGGCCGTCACTACCGACCGCGGCGCGCTTTTTCACCGTGACGGGCTTCTCGGTCTTGTCCACGGGCGTGGATACGGCAACGGTCCCCTCGCGCACAAACACGCCGCCCCGCGACCAGTCCGAGGTCACCATGAATTCGGTGCCGCGGACGGATGCGACCAGCGTGGGTGTCTGCACCCTGTATTCCGTTCCGGGCCTCTTTAAAACGCGGGAGAAGATCGCCCCACTTTCGAGCTTCAACTCCGTCGCCCCGTTTTCGGCGATGATCGATTTCAGTTCGAGCCGCGAATTCTCGGCGATACGGACTATTCCCACTTCATTCAATTGTATGGTCGCCGACGACATTGCCTCGGTCGTGACGACGGCCCCGCGCCTTACCTCGTCGCCGACGTTGAGCGCGATCGGCTTACGCCCGTCGTAGGTGACCGATACCTGCCCGGTGACGAGGGTCGTGACCGCCCTGGCCTCCCTGGATTTGCTGCACTGAACGACGTTCATCATGGAGAGGACCGTGAGGAGTGAGAACGCTCGCATTGCTAATCTGTAGTTCATGTGATTCCCCCGAAGAGACTGGTGCAGATTTTAATACCACGCCATTTTTTTGTACACCGCGCCCATGCCTGAAGCCAGTGGGAGCATTTTGCGAATAGATTTGGCAAACGCCTAAAATAAGAAAGTATCAACTCCATATTCTCGTTGAAGTAGTCGAGATGAAGTCTGAAATTTGACAAAATTTTTTCCGACATCTGCAATTTAAAGCCCGCGTCATTACGATTTACCGGGAATCCATTCATATCGGTATATGCCCCAGGCCATTAGAATCAGCGGGATGAAGACGAAGTTCCCCACGGGATAGAAATCGATCCCGTGCATCACCGGGAGGCTGCCCAGCGTCATCTGGAAAAACAGTACTATGGAAAACACCAGGAGCCGGAGCTTGACGCGCTCGTTTTCATTGACCGCGCTCTTGTTTCTCCTCGATAACATGA
This sequence comes from Spirochaetota bacterium, assembly GCA_004297825.1. Classification (NCBI taxonomy): domain Bacteria; kingdom Pseudomonadati; phylum Spirochaetota; species Spirochaetota bacterium. The sequence continues at coordinate 34,372 of SCSX01000084.1, read as the reverse complement.
AGATTCCATACATCATAGTCAGCAGGGCGAATGCGAAGAACACCTGCAGCATGATGCCGGCCCTGGGAATGTATCCCCATGGGGATTCCCGGAGGCCGTAGATGTAATAATCGCTAAATGTAGAAAGCGATATGACCGCGCTCAGGGCGAAACCCGCGACAGTTACCCCCCTGTTCCTGTAACGTGCCACCGAATGAATGAACAGAATCCCCATCCAGGGTGCGAACACGTACAGGGTGTGAATGGCGCGCTCTATTCGCTCGATCCGACCCGTATCGCCCTTGAAGAAAAGATTGGGGACAATATCAAATGCCGTTAAAGACGACCACAGGCACAAAAGTCCGAACATTGTCGTTTCGGATCGCCGGTTCCTCCTGGTAACGGCAACGCTAAATAGCGACAATCCCGTCAGCAGCAGCAGACACCGGGGCAGCGCATACACAGTTATGTTTGCCATGAAACCGTCCATCCGAGTTCCCATTCCGGTCAGGATCGGGGACGATCCGCCGGATTGGGGGACATCCTCCGCACCCCGCAATTACTTAAATAAAAAGGCCCCGAATGGAGCCTTCGTTGATAAAAAGTAATAAACTGCCGGTCACGGTCTGTCAATAGGCGTGGAACAAGATGTGCTTCTCAGGGAATGAACTGTGCGTCGAAATCACATTTTCCCCCTGAGCACCTCCAGGAACGCGGGTCCGACCGGAAGATCGGTATCATCCATGTCTTTGAGGCGCACCCGGCAGCGGCCTGACTGCACACAAGAACAATTGCACTTTTCTGCGATTCGTCACTGACTAATTTAAATATCCAGGAAATTGCGTCCACTTTCCGGATAAAGGGCGCACCCAAAAAAATAGGGGAATCGTTTCCGATTCCCCTTTGTATACAAAGAGACAGGGATCGCTCTAAGTGGGGGGTGGGAGTTAAGGTGGGGCGAAAGGGGAGAATGTGTAACAGCCCTGTCCCATAGTATTCGTGTTAAGCTAGAACATAAAGGACTCGCATGCGTCGAACGATTTTACATCGCCGTTGACGAGCGTACCGCGAAAGATTGAGACAACGGTGCGGAACGCGGGTTCGGGCGCGGAGCGGTTCTCCTTACGACCAGGAGCAATTTCCTGTCCCTGAGCAGTATACGGATATCCAGCCCGCGGCCCGGGACCCTGAGCATGAAAACCAGTTGCATTGAATTCATAACCGTTCATATCGCTCCTGTAGTTGACGTTTAGTGTGCACCCGCTGCCTTGTAATCATGGCCGACGCTTGAGCCCGATCAACCTGTGGTTTTATCGGAACCCCGAAATCCGTTGACGCTTCGCTTCTCTAAGAGTTGCGATTTGATTATCTGCAATCCGCATCCTTAAACTTTGCACGGAGAATAGCCGCACGATCTGCAGTAGAAACAGCCCGATTCGGGAACCAGCCGTGCGCCGCATTCGGGGCATACCTTGAGGGACACCGCCTGTTCCCCTGAAGGTCGGTTCATTATAAGTTCGCCCTGGATAGACACCATACTACACCTCCGTGTTCCTTACAAATATATAGTATATTTATGTGTAGTATATGGCAAGCATTTTTTCTTAAAAAGTGAAATTTTTTATTTTTGGCCCATAATTGTTTTGTATTTTTATACATCCCGCAGGAATAGATACGGGAATAGGCGGCAGTACACGATGCGAGCCAGATGCCAGGGGAAACGAACAAATGACGAAACCAGCGTATGAAACCAACAAGGATCTCGAGGAGCTCCTGAAAAGCGACCTGACCGAGGGCCCAAATCCCAGCGCGGAAACGGTGGGCGGTAAAACCGGCGCCGCGGGCCATCGGGGGGATGTGAATTTCAGCATCAAGCCCGAAGAGCTGGAGAGCTACCTTAACCGGTACGTGGTGGATCAGGCGGGCGCGGTCGAGATCATCGCGACCAAGGTGTGCACGCACTTCAACCGGATGAAGCTCGAGAAATCGATTCCCGAGGAAGAGCGTATCCTGGGCAACATCAAGAGCAACATGTTGCTCATAGGCCCCACGGGCGTAGGCAAGACCTACATCATAAAACTCATCGCGAAGAAGATAGGCGTGCCGTTCGTAAAGGCGGACGCGACCAAGTTCAGCGAAACCGGGTACGTGGGCGGCGACGTGGAAGACCTGGTGAGGGAACTGGTGCACGAGGCCGACGGCGATATCAGCCGTGCCGAGTACGGCATCATCTACCTTGACGAGATCGACAAGATCGCGTCGTCCGGGAGCCTCGTGGGACCGGACGTATCGCGCACCGGCGTGCAGCGGAACCTCCTCAAGCTCATGGAGGAATCCGACGTCGATTTAAAGACACCGCACGACCTCGCCTCGCAGGTCGAGGCGGCCATGGAGGCGCAGCGCACCGGCAAGGTCACCCGTAAGAAAATCAATACCAGGAACATCCTCTTCATCGTATCGGGCGCGTTTGGCGGGCTTACGGAAATCATCCGGCGCCGCATGAACATGCAGTCGATAGGCTTCGAGAAGGCGGGCGCACGGCGGGAAGACGTCCAGAACCTGTTCAAAAAGGTAACGACCGAGGACCTCATCCAGTTCGGGTTCGAATCCGAGTTCGTGGGCAGGCTTCCCGTCACGGTCGTCCTGAACGAAATGTCCGAGGACGGATTGTTCAGGATACTCAAAAACAAGTACTCCACCGTGGTGCTGGGTAAAAAGATGGACTTCAAGTCCTACGGGATCGAGCTCGATTTCACCGACGAGGCGCTGCGCGTGCTCGCCGGCAGGGCGAACAAGGAAAAGACCGGGGCGCGCGGGCTGCTGTCCGTGTTCGAAAAGGCGCTCATCAAGTTCGAGAAGACGCTCCCGTCCACCGAGATCACCCAGCTTCAGGTCGATAAAAGCGTGGTCGACGAACCCGAGGCGGCGCTGCGCAAGATGCTGTTGAACGACAATATCAAGAGCTTCCAGAAAAACTTCCTGGTGAAATTCGGCATCTATATCGAGTTCGACAGGGACGCCGCGGAGCGTATTCAGGAAATCGCGATTGCCAATCACAAGAGCGTCAACCAGGTATGCGAGGACCTGTTCCACGACTACCCTTACGGCATCAAGCTCATGGGCCTCGAAAATTTCCGCATACCGGGCGAGGCGATCGACAACCCATCGCACTATCTGGACGAGTACGTGCGGAAGAATTTCAAAAAAAAGGTATAGGCGCAGATCTCCCGGGTAGTCCCCGGGCATCGTCCCATCCTAAAATCCGGATGATTTGGGGGCTGATATTTCCCGCTCCCGCGCGATGCGGATGCGGCTCGCATGGGGAATGCGTCCGGCCTGTAACGCCGGCCTTTATCCACAGTCTCCGATATAACCACCATGCACGGCTATGCGGCGTATCCCCATCATCGTAAAACGATTGACATAATATAATACAGGGACCACTGTATGGATAAATTTTCATACCAAAAACATACAGATTCGACGACCCGCTTCCGATCCAGTATGGCCAAGGGGTGAACAATCATCGCGATCCGCTACGCATGGAGGTTTGCCCCGTCCCGGGATGAGGCGGGAGCATCGAGGCATAGGGTGATCGCCATGGCGTTATTTAAAACCGCTCCCTCGTTTATCAAAAATAAATTCGGCGACGATTCTTACCTGGTGAAGCGAAAGGCGGGGGCGCTGTACTACTTCAGCGTGAGCACGATCACCATACTCCTGCTCATGATAACGATCTTCCTTGTCGCCCAACCCGTATCCTACGAGCGTTCCGTCATCGCCATCGGCACGCTCATTTTCATGATACTGGGCACCCTGCTTATCCTGGTAAGCGGGCGATACACCGCCGCCGCGAATTTCATTGTCATGGGGACGGCCCTCCTCCTGATGCTCGCGCAATTCGCGAAGCTCGCCAAGGATCCCCATACCGGGTATACCTCGTATTTCTATCTTATGCTTGTCATAGTGGTGATGGCCGCCCTTTTCTGTAAGAGAAAGTTGCTGGTCGGAGTTTCGGTGTTCTTCATAGCGGGCGATCTCGCGTTTTACATCATGGTACGGGACAGGCTGGACGAGCTTGGATCCCAGGCGGCCCGCGTCGGGGTGGTCGACTCTGTCTTCACGTTCGCCCTGGTCACGGTGCTTTCATATCTCATCGTCTCCATCACGGAGGGCGCCATCAGGAGGTCCGACAGGGAAGCAAAAACCAACAGGGACAATTACCGTAAAATCCAGTCCCTGCTCGAATCGGTGAAGGATTCGTCGCAGACCCTGGCGGGCTCGTCCAGCGAGATGAAATCGCTCACGCTCGGTTTCATGGACAATTTCCAGAGCCAGGCCTCCTCCGCCGAAGAAATCACCGCCGCCATGGAGGAAGTTTCGTCCACCACGGAGCACAACGCCGGGAGCGCGTCCGCGCAGTTCGAGACCGTCACGGGATTCCTCGACCGGCTCAATGTACTGTCGGGGATGGTCGACAGCACCGGCGGGAAGATCAAGGAGAGCATGACCGTGGTGAACGATATCGCGGTCCATGCGAAATCGGGCGAGTCGTCGCTGGAATCCATGCAATCGAGCATGACTAAAATTCACGAGGGCTCCGACCGGATGACGGGCATCGTCGAGATCATCGATTCGATATCGGACAAGATCAACCTGCTTTCGCTCAACGCGGCGATCGAGGCCGCGCGCGCCGGGGACGCGGGCCGGGGGTTCGCGGTCGTGGCCGACGAGATATCCAAACTTGCCGATCAGACGGCATCGAGCCTGAAAGAAATCGACTCCCTTATTAAGCTGAATATCGGCGAAATAGCGCGGGGCTCGACGACGATGGACACGGCGGTGCTGACCATACGAAGGATCATCGACGGCGTGGGGGCGGTGAACGCGAGGATAAGCGAGATCGCCGGCGTTATGGCCAGCCAGGACGAGATCAACCATGGTGTCAACGAGCAGGCGTCCATCGTCAAGGACCGCGCGAGCGAGATCAAGTACGCGTCGGCCGAGCAGATGACCGCGTCGGAAGAGATCGTGAAGTCGATATCGTCCGTGAATGAGATTACGCAGGCGAATTCCGAGATACTGAACGTACTAAAAAATCATGCCGAAGAAGTCTCGCGGCTCGCCGATTACCTGGAGCGCCAGGTTACGCTCTTCGACGCGTAGGCCGGACCGATTTAGTTGACCCGCGCCTTTTCGCTCATTGGGGACCGGTACGCAGCGCAACGAATTTTGAACGATTCCGTCCGGAATCCGTTATGCGCCACCTGTTAACCCCGCACGCGGCCCGGCACCGGGGTCGGTTGCATCCGGATTGTGTTCGGGGACTGAGGTGTTTCGGGAAAAATGCCGCTGCAGATGCGGTTTTGTGGTCGAGATTGATTTTCAATCATCCGCGCATAGCCGCGTTATGCCATAGCACACTCCGGGGCACGCGAGCGCATCGGCCCCCCGGCCCTTCCCTCCCTAATCGATTCTCCTGAAGCTCTCCCGGTACTGCGAGGTGAGGTCCACGTATATCTGCTTGCCCAGGTTCCAGACATCGCGATGCTTCTGCTGGACGTCACCCTTTTCCTTCGCAGGCGCTCCCGCGTAGACCTTCGCGCCTGGAACCACCTGGCGGTTCACCACGAGGGAGTGCTCCCCGATGATCGCCCATTCGCCCACCGTGGAATAGTCGCTTATCACCGAGAGCATGCCGATCACGGCGAAGTCGTGGATGGTGCAGTTGTGTATCATCGCCATGTGACCGATCGTCACCCGTGTGCCGATATCGGTCTTGTCGAAGGGGCGCGCGTGGATGGTGACCCCCTCCTCGACCGCGGTCTCGTCGCCTATGGTGATGGTCCCGTAATCGCCGCGGATGATCGCCCCGAATCCCACGTAGCAGTTCTTCCCGATTGTCACGTCCCCTATGATCTCCGCCGACGGCGCGATCCACGTCCCCTCGCCAATCCTGGGCCTCCGGTTGTTGACTTCGTAAATGGGCATCGCGTTCCCCCTGGAGCATATGTGTACCCGGCCGATCGGCACGCCGGAGAGTCACGGCGCACGGCGGGGTTCGGGCGCCGATTCGCGGGCCACCCTTCATGAGCGCGTTATATCATCGGAAACCGCGCTGTCAATCACATCCTGAACGTTCGACCAACGGTCTCCCAAGTTAAAAAAACGCTTCCATACCCTCCGGGGGATTCAGGGGGCCTTCTGAGGCAGTTTTTGTGATTCAGAATTACCGAAAGAAATCGCTTTTGTTATTTCTCGAATAATCCGTAAATAATATTGACAGTTTCGCCGTGCGCGCTTAGCTTGTATGCAATTAAACGAAATGAATTCACGAGATCTGAACATAAGCCTCGCCCTATCGTTGCTGCGACTTACGGAGGAATCCATCGCGCGGATTTCGTGATATAGCTATTGTCTTTGAATATCCAAAGGCCGTCACGGAAAACCGCGACGGCCTTTTTATTTTGGCGGCATCGGAGGTGTAAGGGAATGAAAAATATCCCGCGGAGTCTCGAGAAAGCGTGACGGCGCCGGATTGGCGCGCGGCTAAAAGTGTGAGCATATGCACAAACACGAACAGGAGATTCAGGCAATGAACGACAATAAAATCATCATTTTCGATACCACGCTCCGCGACGGGGAACAGTCGCCGGGCTTTTCAATGAATATGGACGAGAAGCTTCACTTTGCCGACCAGTTGACCAGGCTCGGGGTCGATGTGATCGAGGCGGGCTTTCCCCGCTCGTCCAAGGGCGATTTCGAATCGGTGAAGCGCATCGCCGAACGCGTGAAGGGCGTTCAGGTTGCAGGACTCGCGCGCGCCGATTTCGAAGACATAGACGTAGCCTGGGAAGCGATAAAGAACGCCGAGAACCCGCGCCTTCACACCTTCATCTCGAGCTCGGACATCCATATCGTCCACCAGTTCAAGAAGACGCGCGAAGAGGTGCTCGATCTCGCGATCGCCGCGGTGAAGCGCGCGAAATCCTACACCTCCAACGTGGAGTTCTCGCCCATGGACGCGACGCGCAGCGACCGGGAATATCTGGCAAAGATGGTCGAGGCGACCATTGAGGCGGGCGCGACGACGGTGAATATCCCGGACACGGTGGGGTACAGCATCCCCTCTGAGTTCAACGATCTCATACGCTACCTCTTCGAGCGCGTAGGCAACATCCACAAGGCGGTAATATCGGTCCACTGCCACAACGACCTGGGGCTCGCGGTGGCCAACGCGCTCGCGGCGGTCGAGGCCGGCGCGCGGCAGATCGAATGTACCGTGAACGGCATCGGCGAGCGCGCGGGCAACACCTCGCTCGAGGAGGTAGTGATGGCGGTGAAGACCCGGGCGCAGATATTCAACTGCACAACCGGGATCAACACGAAGCAGATCATGCCCACGAGCAAGCTTCTCACGCACATTACGGGCGTGACCGTCCAGCCGAACAAGGCGGTCGTGGGCGCGAACGCGTTCGCACACGAATCGGGCATCCACCAGGACGGCGTGCTCAAGAACGCGATGACCTACGAGATCATGAACCCCGAGGACGTGGGGATCAGCCACTCCACCCTGGTGCTGGGCAAGCACTCGGGGCGTCATGCCGTGATCGACCGGCTCAAGGCGATCGGCTATAATTTGAACGATGAGGAGCTCGAGCGCTTTTTCAAGTACTTCAAGGCGCTGGCCGACGTAAAAAAGCAGGTCTTCGACGAGGACCTCGAGGTGCTCATAGGCGAGGCCCTCTACAAGGAGAAGGGCCGCTTCAAGGTGACTAACGTCCAGATTTCCACGGGCATGTATTCCCCGCCCATGAGCCTGGTGACCGTGAAGGACCGCGAGCGGGACGGCGCCGAAACCTTCGACGTTGCGCACGGGAACGGCGGCGTGGACGCGGGCGTGAACGCGGTGATCAAGATCACCGGCACGAGCGCGCGGATCAAGACCTTCAACCTGGTCGCCATAACGGGCGGTTCCGACGCGCTGTGCGAGGTAACGGTCACCGTCGAGGAAGAGTACGAGGGAAAACCACTTCGCGTCACCGGCAACGGGGTGAACATCGACATCTCGGTCGCGGGCATACTCTCCTTCGTGGACGCGCTCAACAAGCTCGAATACCGCAAAAAGGTGAACGGGATACGCGAGCGCGTGGAGGCGCGCTTCTAGCCTTTGTCGTGGAACCTTGCTCGCGGAAAGGGGGAGGGTTCACCTCTCCCTTTCTTACACGCCGAACCAATGAAAGGACACCTTTCACAGGATCAGCTTAACAAATAAACACCGTCCATCCGGTTCGTTTTTTCCTTTCAATTGAAGTATTTCGGCCACCGTCTGTCCGCAGGCGCGTTATCCGCAGCAGTTATGGCGGATTACCCCGGCACGCATCGACGGCCCTGCAACAAACACGCGTCATGCGAAATCCGCGATACTGGAGATTATTATTATTATTTCTTGAATATATTCTGAAAATCGTTTAAAATCTTTATATAGTAAATCTAAACATTCACCACACCACATGAGCGCACATTCACACGACCTCCTGGGCGACTCGCTTATCTACCAGTCGCTTCTCCAGGCAATTCCCGACATCATCTACATCATAGATGACAGCGGGAACTTCGCGTTTGTGAACGAGGCCGTGCGCAAGCTCGGGCACGACCCCGCGGAACTCATGGGAAAGCATTTCAGCACGCTCCTCCCGGAGGGGACCGCCGGGGACATATCCTACGATCACGCGACGGTCCTCCTCAGGGGCACCGCAACCGGGGACGAGGCCGCGCCCAAGCTTTTCGACGAACGGAGGACGGGAAGTCGCGTTACGCGGAATCTTAAGCTGCGTCTTGAGCAGCGCGATCCGGAAGGCGATTCCGCGGGGATGGACGGCGAGGCGTACGCGGTGGGGATTCACCGGCGCGGGCAGGAACAGGACGACCGCCGCTACTACGGAACCATAGGCATCATCAAGGACGTCTCGGAGGTCACCAAATCCGAGAATACCCTTCTCAAGACGATACACTACTACGAGATGCTCATCGAGCACATCTCGGACGTCATACTCATCGTCGCGGGCGACGGCACGATCCTCTACGCAAGCCCCTCGGTCGGAAGGGTGCTCGACTACACGGATGCCGATATCATCGGCGAAAACGAGCTCGACCTTCTGCATCCCGCCGAAAGGGAGTCCATGGAACAGTTCTTCTCGAACCAGGTGCTCTGGACCCTGGGCGAGTGGAAAATCGAGTGCCGTATCAAAAACCGGGAAGGGGCCTGGAAATACTTCGACAAGACCGTGAAGCCCATCTTCGACCAGAACAAGATCACCACCTGTTTCGTCTGCTACCTGGACGACATCACGAGGCAGAAGCGGGCAGAGGAGGAGCTTGCCGACAGTGAGCGGCGTTTCAGGATGCTCATTGAAAGCTCGCGCGACATTATTTACCGCTACCGCGTGAGCCCCCTCCCCGGTTTCGATTATATCAGCCCCTCGGTTGAGGATGTCACCGGGTATACCCCCGGGGAAATTTACGACCATTCGGTTTCCTATACGGACATCATTCATGAGGAGGACCGCGCGCAGCTCCTGGACATCCAGGCCTCCTCGGACGTGTTCGCGAAACCGATCATCCTGCGGCTGCGCAAGAAAGAGGGCGGATTCGCGTTCACGGAGCATGTCACCGTTCCCGTGGTCGACGGGGCGGGTAAGCTCCTGGGCGTCGAGGGAATCGCGCGCGACGTTACCGAGCGCCGGATCGCGGAGGAGAAGGTCATCGCGTCCCTGCACGAGAAGGAGATTCTCCTGAAAGAGATACACCACCGCGTGAAGAACAACATGCAGATAATTTCCAGCCTGCTGAATATCCAGGCGCAGGGGGTGCGGGATCCCGCCGTGGTGGAGATATTCAACGACATGAAGAACCGCATTCACTCGATGGCGCTCATCCACAACAGCCTGTATCAGTCCAACGACCTTGGGCGCATCGATTTCGAGCATTATCTCCCGCGGCTTATGCAGATGCTGGCGGGGTCGTCGATATATTCGAGCCGGAGGATCAAGCTCGAGGCGAGCGCGTGCGGATTTCAATTGAATGTCAATATCGCGGTGCCCTGCGGGCTGATAATAAGCGAGCTCGTTTCCAACGCGATCAAATACGCGTTCCCCGGGGACCATACCGGGACCGTGTGGGTGGAATGCGGCCTCGATGACGGGAACTACCGGTTCAGCGTGAAGGACGACGGGGTGGGTCTCCCCGAGGATTTCGATATCGAGCGCTGCTCGTCAATGGGAATGTACATCGTCAAGCTGCTCACCATGCAGCTCATGGGAAGCCTGCAGGTATTCAACCGGGGCGGCGCGCATTTCGTCATCACCTTCCCCGCAGGGATGCGGGAAAAAGGAACTCCCGGCGGGTGATCTTTTTCCCTGCGCCCGCGCGGCGTTCTATATAGTAACCTGCCAGGTCCGCACCCACCTTGAGCGCCACGAGTATGGCAAGATACACCATGGAATCCCCCATGCCCAGCCGGCCCGAGAGGAATGCCCCGCCCAGGATCACCGCCTGCTGTATCGCGACGCGGACATACGGCCTGAACATCTGGGAGGCGGGGTTTGCGTCCCGGTAGCGGCCCTCCCCCACGTACCCCGCGAAAAAATCGTACGCGTGTCCCGCCCCAAGGGCGAGAAGTGCCGCTGCGTACCATCCGCCTCCCGGCGAGATTTCGCCCCAATCACGCACCTGCCCGCCCACGAGCGCGATAATGAAGACCAGTTGGATGAGCATGAACCCGAAGTAATGGAACATGAAGAAGGGGACGAGGAAAAGTTTTGGCTTCCCGGCAGGACCGCCGCGTGCGAGCGCGATCCTGAAGATGTTGAATCCGCCTATGATGACGCTTTCCAGCCAGTAGAGCATCACCACGTCGAACACGCGCATGCGGCCGTTAAGGACCTCGACGACCGGGAGCGCGTTCGCAAGGACGATCATGAGCGGGAGGGACACGAGACGGCGCGGAAGAATGCTCATGACGGCCTGCCCGGCGCGTTACGCCCTGCGTTTTTTCTCGTACTCCTTGAGGTACTGCTCGATGAGGCTTCCCGCAACCCCGGGCTCCTCGTCCTTTACGGGTTTCATCCTGCGCATAACCGTGTCGGCAATCAGGCGCGCCGGCTTCATGAAAAACGTCTTGATCCCGGACGCGAGGTCGGCGAAAAACTGGAGGAATCCCTTTCCAAACGAGCGCTTCGCCGCGCCTGCCGACGGCTTCAGGAGTTTTCCGCCCGCCGAGGTAACGGAGCTCGCCGCCGAGGCCACCGTGCCGACGGTGCCCCTGATGCCCCTGATGCCCGACACCGCGACTGTTGCTCCCTGGGAAACCGCCGCGGCCGCGTGACGGCCGTAGGCTGCGGGAATGGGATTGTGGATTTCACGCGTGAAGACGCGGCCCGGCTGGAAGGGATTGCGCTCGGGCAGCTTTCTCCAGAAAATGATGGTCGACCTGGATTCCGTCGATTTATCGATGCCGAAGAGCACCAGGTAGTAGAAGTATCTGAAAATATTTATGAATATCATGAAAAACTGATACCAGATGTCCATGAAGACCAGGAAGGTTTCGACGAGAAGCTTGCCGAAGTCCACGATCCGGTTGAAGAAGTTGAAAAAATTATCTATCGAGTTGTTGTAAAACTGGCGCACCAGCAGATATTTCATAATGACCTCGCCTGAAGCGTACATGGAAATGCGGAACGGTGACGCCGCTACTCTAGTTCAGGTATCGGCCCTGTCAACTTTTTTGCGAAGTTAAATTTCCATCCCGCGGCCGCCATGGCGGCGCCCGTTCTGGCTCCGCGGCGCGTCGGCCGGCGCGGCGACCTTCTCCTGCAGCGTTTCGCTCAGGTGATAGATGGCCCTCCAGATATGGTAGGCCAGGCGATCCAGCCAGCGCATGGCCTCGAGCTGTTCCAGGGCGTGCTCCGCGCCAATCGCCCCGGTCGCGGTCAGCTCCAAAACCTCGGCGCGTTGGGCCTTGCGGATACCCGCGAGGGACTGGGACATGGCCTCGAGAATGGGTACCGGCGCCTCGTTCGAGTAGCCCTGCAGCCAGCCCATCACCGAATCCAGCTGGGCGAGTTTGTCAAGGGCCACGGTGCGCAGCGCCCCGACATGGGCGACCGTGCGGATCTCGTCCTTTTCACGGCACGCGTCGACGATACGGTCGAGATGGTCGACCGCGTGGAGGAGCGAAAGGTGGCGCTGGTGCACGGCCGCCATGCCGGGCCGCGAACGCACGCCTCCCAGGAACCGGCTCGTCTCCCGGAGCGCCCTTTCGGACTCCTCGAGGCGTGTCTCAATTTCGCGGTAGCGAATTTCCGGGTCCATGAGCCCCCGGAGCGAGAGCATTATATGTGCGGCGATCGACACGGTCGCGCGGCGGGCGGCCTCAACGGCGACCGCGGGCACGTGCGAGACGTTACTGTCAAGGTTCCTCGTGAGCCCGGATCCCCTTTCCGGGAGCACGCGCTCTATGAAATCGCGCAAGCGCGGAACCAGGGGGAACAGCGCGACGATGCCCGCGAGGTAATACATGGTGAAAAACGCGGAGAGGAGTATGGCGGGGTCCGATACACCTACGGTCCCCAGCGCCCCCCGGACCGCCAGAATGAACTGTGGGAAGAGCAGGTAGGCAAGCGCCGCCGCCGCGAAATTGAAGCTTATATGAACGAGCGCCGCCCGCCGCGCCAGGACCGATGCGCCAAACGCAGCGATGGCCGCCGTGCTGGTCTTCCCGATGCTCTGGCCTATAACTATCGCCGCGGCCTGCTCGAGCGAGACGTTCCCGGTGTTCAGCGCGGCAAGCGCGGTGACCAGGGCGGCGCTCTGTGACTGCATGAGCGCGGCCATGAGCACCCCTATGCCGATGAGCGCGAGCCTCCCGGCCCAGCCCGTTCCCGGAAACGTCCCCACGTCCGCGTAGAGCGCCATGTCCCTCATGCCGAGCTGCAGCGTATCAATCCCCACGAACAGCAGCCCGAAGCCCGCGAGCACCATACCCCGGGACGCGTTCTTGCCGTGGAGGAGGAGCATCATGAGCGCCCCGACGCCCACGAGCGGCATGGCCATGATTCCCAGCTTCACCTGGAAACCCAGGAGCGACACGATCCAGCCCGTGACACTGGTACCCAGGTTCGCACCGAATATTATAAAGATGGCCTGCGTGAAGCTTATGAAGCCGGCGCTCACGAAGCCTATGGTCGCGAGGATGGTGGCCGCGGACGCCTGCAACAGCGAGGTCACCGCGAAGCCCGACGCGATCGCGGAGACGGGCCCCCCGGTGAAGCGCGTGAGCGAGGCGCGCAGGGTATCGCCCCCCACCGACTTGAGCCCGTCGGTCATGAGGATCATCCCGACGAGGAAAATGCCTATTCCGCCGAATATGACGAGTATCACTGTAATTTAGCCGATAATAATGTAAGTGCGCGCCTTATAGGTAAGACGTACCGTGGCCCTTTTGCAACCAAATAATTGGTTGAAAAATAGCTCACCGCGCCTAGGCTGACTATTTCAGGACGGGACTTTAAGGAAATGGAGATATCCCCACCTCTCCCACTCTTACACGTCTTTGAGTTTTTTGAGGAGCACAGATGCCGCATAAGAACCTGATGGAATTCATCCGCGCCCTGGACGCCGCCGGGGAGCTCAGGCGCGTCCCGGCGAAGGTCTCGCCCCGTCTCGAGATCACCGAGATCGCCGACCGCATGAGCAAGCCCGCGGGACCGGCGCTCCTCTTTGAAAACGTGGAAGGCTCCGCGTTCCCCTTGCTCATAAACGCGTTCGGAAGCTTCCCGCGCATGCAGCGCGCCCTCTCATGTGCAACCTTCGACGAGATCGGCAAGCGCATCGAAACCCTCGTAAAGATACACCCGCCCCGCACGCTTGCGGAGAAGGTGAAGGTACTTTTCACGCTAAAGGACATCGCCGGGCTCATCCCTAAAAAGGTGAAGGGCGCCCCCTGCCAGGAGCGTGTGCACTCGCAGGGAGCGCTCCTGGACATGCTGCCCATACTCACCTGCTGGCCGCACGACGGCGGCCCCTTCATTACGCTCCCCATCGTGGCGACGAAGGACCCGGGGAACGGCGTGCACAACTACGGCATGTACCGCATGCAGAAATTCGACGGCCGGAGCACCGGCATGCACTGGCAGTACAACAAGGACGGGGCGCGCCACTACCGCGCCCACAAGGAGCTGGGCCGCAGGATGGACGTCGCCGTCGCGCTGGGCGGCTCGCCCGCGGTCACCTTCGCGGCGACCGCGCCGCTCCCGCCGGATATCGACGAGCTCATGTTCGCCGGCTGGCTGGAGGGAAGCGCGATCGAGATCGTGAAATGCAAAACCGTGGACCTGTACGTGCCCGCCGAGTCCGACTTCGTCCTGGAGGGATACGTGGACCCGGGCGACGAACGCATCGAGGGCCCCTTTGGAGACCACACCGGCTTCTATTCGCCCGCCGACACCTACCCCGTGTTCCACATAACGGCGCTCACCTGCCGCGCGAACGCCGTGTACCCGGCCACGATCGTGGGCAAGCCCCCCATGGAGGACTGCTACATGGCGAAGGCCACCGAGCGCATCTTCCTCCCGCTCATGAAGCTCGTCGTCCCGGAGATCGCGGACATCGAGCTTCCCCTGGAGGGTGTGTTCCACAACTGCGCGCTCGTGTCCATACACAAAGAGTTCCCCGGACAGGCCAAGAAGGTGATAAGCGCCTTGTGGGGCCTGGGGCAGATGGCCTCGACCAAGTTCATCGCAATCTTCGACGCCGATATCGACCTCCGCGACTCGAGCACCGTGCTCTGGAAGCTGTTGAACAACGTGGACCCGCGGCGCGACCTCATGCTCGCGGAGGGTCCCCTCGACGCGCTCGATCATTCGGCCCCCTACGCGAACTTCGGGGGCAAGATGGGAATCGACGCCACGCGGAAGACCCGTGAGGAAGGAATGGGCCGCGACTGGCCCCAGGAAATACGCATGAGCCCCGAAATGCGGGAGCTTGTGACCAGGAGATGGAAAGAGTATGGATTTTAAAAAGTTCTCCGAGCTTATCATGATCGAACAGACGCTCTTCGCGCTGCCCTTCGCGTACCTGGGCATCCTCTTCGCCGGGGGCGGGGACTTCATCACATGGATATGGGCGACCATCGCCCTGTTCGCCGCGCGTACGGCGGGCATGTCCTTCAATCGCTACATCGACCGCGTGATCGACGCAAAGAACCCGCGCACGAGCGGGAGGGCGCTCCCGGCCGGCGCCATGAAGCCGGGCGACGTGCTCATGCTGGGCGTAGGTTCATCGGCGCTCCTGGTCGTGTCGGCGCTCATGCTGAACAGCCTGTGCTTCTATCTGTCCTTCCCCGCGATCGTGCTCCTGTACACGTACTCCTACTTCAAGCGCTTCACCTCCGCCTCTCATTTTTATCTGGGCATCGTGGAGGCGGCGGCGCCGGTGGGCGGCTATCTCGCGGTGACCGGGGAGTTCGACATGCTCCCGTTTATCCTGGGCGCGGTGATCCTGTTCTGGATCGCCGGGCTCGACGTGGTGTACGCGATACTGGACGTGGACTTCGACAGGAAGGAAGGGCTTTTCTCCATCCCCGCGCGCCTTGGTAAGGAGAAGGCGCTCGCGATATCGATCGCGTGCTACGTGCTCGCCACGGGGCTCCTCGCGCTCGCCGGGTTCATGACCGCGCGGGGCATTCCCTACTGGGCGGCGGTGTTCTCCACCGCAATCATCTTTTACCGGCAGCAGTCGCTCGCGCGCCATGACGATCCCGCGGCGGCGATACACGAATTTTTCCTGCTCAATCGATTCGTCTCCCCGGTCCTCTTCGCGGGAACATTTGTTGACGTCTTCTTCAAGTAGCGGTACACTGGGCGCATGCATGTCATAGCCATCACCGGCGCAAGCGGCGCCGTAATAGGGGTGCGCCTCATCGAGGCGCTTCTCGCGCGCGGAAAGCCCGTCATCGGGATCGTATCGGAGATGGGATGGAAGACGATCGCGCACGAGCTCTTCCGGGGAAAGAGCCATCCGGCTTCGCTCGCGGAGGTGATTGACGCGCGGGGCGTTCGCGTCCCTCCCGGGCTCCTGCGCGAGTGTGCACATGATGACCTGTTCGCGCCCCCCGCGAGCGGCTCGTTCCCGTTCGACGCGATGGTCATCGCTCCCTGTTCCATGAAGACGCTCGCCGCCGTCGCCTCCGGCTACGCGAACACCCTCATCACCCGCGCCGCCGACGTCGCCCTCAAGGAGCGCCGCCGCCTCGTGCTTCTTCCCCGGGAGACGCCGCTCTCGCTCATCCATATCGAAAACATGCGCGCGGTGAAGCTCGCCGGCGCCGACATCGTCATTCCCGCGCCCGCCTTCTACACGCACCCGGAGAGCCTTGACGACGTGATCGATTTCATCGCCGGAAAGATATTGACGTTACTCGGTGTGGAGCACTCCCTGTATAAAACATGGGGGGCCGATGCGCCTTCAGGCGATTGACGGCGCCCCCGGAGGAAACACGCACCCATGATGGACCTTGCCGCATTCTCCAACACGAAGCTCCGCGCGATCGCCCGGAAGGTGCTCGACGGCGAGCCCGCGGGCGTGGACGATGCGCACGCGATGCTCACGACGGGCGACGTCCTTGAACTGGGGCTCATCGCGAACCACGTGCGCCGCGCCCTCCACGGGGACCGCGTGTACTACGGCGTGAACATGAACCTTAACTACACGAACGTATGCGAGCTGCGATGCCCGTTATGCGCGTTTTCACGCGACGCCTGCGACCCGGACGCCTACACCTTCAGCCTGGACGAGATCGAGGCGCGCGTGCGTGAGGCGGTCGCCTTCGGGATCGACGAAGTACACATCGTAGGGGGGATAAATCCCGCACTCTCCCTGGATTATTTTTTCGAAATGCTGCGCCGCATCAAGCGCGTGAAGAGCGATCTCTTCATCGTGGCCTTCACCGCCGTGGAATACGACCACTTCGCGAAGCTGGGCGGCATGACCATGGACGAGCTCTTTAAAAAATTCATGGATGCGGGCCTGGGCGCCATCCCCGGCGGGGGCGCCGAGATCTTCGACGAGGGCGTGCGCACCGTGCTCGCCCCAAAAAAAATCTCAGGGGACCGCTGGCTCAAGGTGATGCGCGCCGCGCACCGCGCCGGACTCAAGACCAACGCCACGATGCTCTACGGCCATGTCGAGGAAACCGAACACCTGGTGGACCACATGGCGCGCATCCGCGCTTTACAGGACGAGACCGGCGGATTTAAGACGTTCGTGCCGCTTTCATTTCACGAGGAGCACACGAAGGTGCGCGCGAGGCGTGCCGTAACCGGGTTCGACGACCTTCGCGTGTACGCGGCGGCGCGCGTGTTCCTGCATAACGTCCCGCACGTGAAGGCGCTCTGGATGTACGTGGGCGAGAAGATGGCGCAGGTCCTCCTCTCGTTCGGCGTGGACGACATCGGCGCAACGTACCATTACGAGAAGGTCGTGCACGCGGCCGGCGCGCGCACCCCGGACGCCGGTTCGGAGCCCGGCCTGCGGCGGCTCATTGAGAACGCGGGATTCGTACCGGTCAGGAGCACGGCACGCTATTAAAGAAGATTCCACCATCGCTATTTTAATCCGCGCAACGAATTTTTCTTGCCGGAACACGTGCGTGCTGCTATATTTAGCTTAGTCTATGCAACTTAGTCATTTAAGGGGTAGCGCACCATGATCGTCAATATTCATGAGGCAAAAACGAACCTCTCCAGGCTCATTGAAAAATTCCAGGCCGGGGAAAAGATCATAATAGCGAAAAACGGCAAACCCATACTTCAATTCGCCCAGGTCGCCGAAAATGACCGTGCGCAAAGAACCCTGGGCTTTTTCCAGTGCGATGTAGACATGTCCTCCTTTCATGACCCGATCGAGGGGATGGAGGAATACCTTTGAAATACCTGCTCGATACCCAGGTACTCATTTACATTGGCTGCGGCACTGCCGAAAAAATCGGCCGTAAAGCCCTCAGGGCTTACCGTGACATCGAATCGGATATCTACATAAGCCAGATTTCTTTCTGGGAACTGGCGATTAAGATAAACATTGGGAAGCTCACCATTCCCATTGGCCTGAAAAACGTTATGATTCTTGCGAAAGACGCGGGAATAACCATGCTGCCCGTGGATAACGCCCACATACTTCAATTTGAATCGCTCAAATTGCACGAACAGCATAAGGATCCGTTTGACAGGTTCATCGTAGCGGTCGCCCTGAGTGAAAAAATGCACATACTGGGCGACGACGCGAAGTTCGACCTGTACAAGGGCGTGCGGCGAATCTGGAACTGAGCGACGTGTGCCATCCGCGCAATTCCCCGCGAACGCGCTCATCGACTGCAGCCGTGCGTATCGGCCCCCCTCCCCTTCGTCCCTCTCCAAAGAATCATTGACGGACCGTGCCCTTGAAATATCCGTCAGGTTCGAACACCCGAATGCCGGACTCTATTTTCCAGCCGAGCCGGCAAAAGGCTTGACAAATATAGTCTATTGGGTTAAATTGAGTCCATTAGATCATATTTTTTGGAGATCGGTCATGATTACCGTAAGCATACATGAGGCTAAGACCAGGCTTTCCGCGCTGATCCGGACCATTGAAACAAAAGGTGAAAAGGTGATCATCATGCGGCACGGCGTCGCGGTCGCCGAAATCGTACCGCTTCCCAGGGGAAGCAGGACGGCAATCCACAAGGAACTAAAAAACATACGGATTCTGTATGATCCCACGGAACCCACCCAGGAGGAATGGGAAAATGTTTGAGTCGAAGATCGTGCTGGATACCTGCGCCCTGCTCTGGCTTGTGAGCCGGAGCGGCGATCTTTCCCCTTTAGCGCTTCAGGAGATTGAAAACGCGTCAATTGTATTCGTGTCCTCCATTTCGGCATGGGAGATCAGTTTGAAATGCGCCCGCAAGCAACTGACCCTTCCCATGGACGCAGAAAAATGGTTCAATCTGGCCGTGGAAAAGCATTCCTTAGCGCTGTATCCTCTGGATGTTTCGATCCTGTGCCTGGCAAACAAGCTGCCGTTTCATCACAAAGATCCCGCCGACAGGTTTATCATCGCAACAGCCCTGAAGGAGCAGGCGGTCATAGTCACCGGTGACGAGAAATTTCGGAAATACGATGTCCGGATAATTCGCTGACGACGCTTCCACGTTCATGGTGTGCGTTCTTGCATACGAAGGCGTCCCATGATTGCCACAACGCATATCGGCCCCCTCTCCTTCCCCCTTCAAATAATCATTGACGCACCGCATCGACGCGGGTACATGAAGTAAGATTCATTTATGATACGCCCATGAAACAGCGCGCACGAACCGTCGAGGAGAAGGAAGCCCGCAAGCAAAAGCTCCTGAACTCCGCCAGGATCATTTTCCCAAAGCAGGGATACGCGAAGACCACGGTCGAGATGATCACCGAGGGCGCGGGTCTCGCGACGGGGACCTTCTACCTTTATTTCAAGAGCAAGGCCGCGATCTACCGCGAGCTCACTATCGAGGGGATACGGATCCTGGGCGACATGCTCCGCGAGGCGCTGCCGCGCTCGGGCACCGCGGGAAAAACGAAGCTCACCGTCGTCGCGGACACCTACTTTAGATTCTACCTGGAGCACCAGGATTACTACTCGATCATCTCCTACCTTCATCTTGGCCAGGAGGATTTTCCGCGCGACCGCGCGATGCTGCGCAGCGTCGAGTCCGCGATGGCGGGGCTCACGGGACTCATCGAATCCGTTCTTAAAGAGGGGATCGCGTCCGGGGAGTTTTTGCCCCTGGATACCGCGCGCGCGACGGTCTCGCTCTGGGGTCTCATGGACGGGCTCTTCCTCCTGCACCAGCGCAACGTCATGGGCATTATGGGAATTCCCATTGAGGATACCGTGCGCGAGGGACTGCGCATCGCCTTCAACGGCCTTCTAAAAGTGCGCGACCCGAATCCAGGTCTTGTGTGAAACGGAGGGCGGGATCATGAGGCTCGGATACATCAACTATCTCAACTGCTACCCCTTCTATTACCACATGCTCGAAAAGGAGCATCTTCCCGGCATCGAGGTGGTCCCGGCGTACCCGAGCGCGCTCAACGACATGATGCGGAGCGGCGCCCTGGACATGAGCCCCATCTCGTCGGCCGCCTACGCCGACATGCAGGACCGCATCCTCGTCCTTCCCGATTTCTGCCTGAGCTCGGTGGGGTACGTGCGCTCGGTGGTGCTGTGGAGCCGCATCCCCATCGAAGAGCTGGACGGGAGGCGGATTGGCCTCACGTCGGCGTCGCAGACCTCGGTGGTGCTGTTGAAGACGCTGCTCCGGAAATATTACGGCATCGAGCCGGTGTACCTGCCCACGACGCCCTCCCCCTCGCTCGAGGACATAGACGCGGCGCTCGTGATCGGGAACGAGGCCATGGAAAATTCAAGGGAACCCACCCCCTACGTGTACGACCTGGGCGACCTGTGGCTGCGCAAGACGGGACATCCCGTAGTCTTCGCGGTTTTCGCCGTGCAGGCGCGCGCCGCCGCCCGCGGGATGGACGACATACGAAGGGTCATCGAATCCTACAATAAATCGCTCCTGTGCCTGCACACGGAGCGGGAGACGCTCATCGCGCGCGCGCGCGCGAAGTACCCGAGCGTCGCATACGATATCGACACCTATTATTCGCTGCTGCGTTTCGAATTCACGCCGGACCTGCACGGCGCGCTGGATTTTTATTTCCGCGAGGCGGGATCGCTGGGTCTCCTGGAAAACGTTCCCGCCGTCCGCTACTACGAGCGGCGTTAAGGAGATGGCGCCCCTTCGCCCTTGAAGACGATCTCCACCGACGTCCCGCCCTTGCCGGAGATGGAGAGCTCCCCTCCCAGCTGCGTCGAGAGCGCACGCACGAGCCGCATCCCCAGGGATCCCGACGTGCGCGTTTCGAAATCGTCGGGAAGGCCGCGGCCGTTGTCGCGCACCGCCAGCCGTCTCCTCCCGGAATCGCCCGTGGAAAATGATATGGTGATGGTGCCGATAACGCCCCCGGCGAATGCGTGCTTCATCGCGTTCGAAACGAGCTCGTTCACCAGGAGGCCGCAGGGAACCGCCTCGTCCACGCCGATAACGTTCCCCTCCTTCCCAATCTCTATGAGCACCCTCGAAGGATCGAAGTTGTAGGTCGCGGTGAGCTCCCGCATGAGTCCCGTTACGTACTCATGAAAATTGATCGAGGCCAGGTTCTCCGACCGGTACAGGCGCTCGTGCACCTGCGCCATGGCCCAGATGCGGTTCTGGCTGTCCCTGAACAGCGATTTCACCTGCTCGTCCTTCACCTGGTGCGACTGCAGTGCGAGCAGGCTCGATATGACCTGCATGTTGTTCTTGACGCGATGATGGATCTCCTTGATGAGCACCTCTTTCTCCGCGAGCGAGCGGATGATCGCGTCTTCGGCTTTTCTCCTCTCGGTGATATCCTCCCCCGAGGAAAGCGAGCCGGACACCCGTCCGTCCGCGTCACGCACCAGGGTGTTGTGCCAGGCGATGAGCTTCTTCGATCCATCGCCGCACAGTACCTGATTCTCCCCGTAGGGGCTCCGGTGTCCGTCGCCGTCCAGCAGGCGCCTGAACACGTCCCAGACCCGCGCGCGGTCCTCGGCGGGGATGAAGGTCTCGATCCAGTTGCATCCCACGATCGCGTTTTCTTCCATCCCCAGGATCTCGCGGCCCTGCCTGTTGATCATCGTGACAGTCGCATCGGTGTCCAGGGCCAGTATCATGACACCCGCGATGTCGAGAAGCTGCTGCGCCCTGTCGCGCTCTCCCCGGAGCATCCGCTCCATGCGCACCATCTCCGTTTCGTCGCGCACGATGGCGAGAACCTGCTTATTCCCGTAGGGGACCATCCTCGCCTCGTAGTGGCGGGGGCCTTCAAAGTCCAGGAAATAGTCATAGGTGGCAATCTCTCCCGTTTCGACGACCAGCGCGATCTTTTCCATAGTGAGCTGCGCGACCGCGGGCGGAAGCACCTCCGATGCCAGCCTGCCTAAAAAACGAGTGCCGGTTTTCCCCGGGAGCGGGAGCCTGTCCACGTTGCTGTCGATAATCCTGCCCTCCGCGGTGATCACGAACATGAAGTCGGGGTTGGCGTCTATGAGCGAGCGGTTCCGCTCCTCGCTTTCACGCAGCGCCTTTTCGGCGATACGGCGCGAGGTGATGTCCTCGAAGGTCGTGTACACCTGGAACGGGGTCTCTTCCCCCGGCTTGAACTGGGGCACCGCGTTGACGATTATCCACGCGTATTCCTTTTTAATCGGGTTGTATACCCCCATGAGCACGTCCAGGACCTCGCGGCCGCTCCTGAACGCGGCCATCGAGGGATGTTCATCCGCCGGAAAATCCGATCCGTCATCGCGCACCGATTTCCACGCGGCGTTCCCGGAGGTGAGCCCCAGGAGCTCCTCCCTGCTCCGGCCGAGAATTTTGGCCGCCGCGGGATTCACCGATACGATGCGCCCCTCGCGATCCTGGTAGACCACGCCCAGGAACATGGTATCGAACAGGGTCCGGTAGCTCGCCTCGCTTTCGCGCAACGCGTCCTCCGCACGCTTCCTCAGGGTGATGTCCTTCGAGATGCAGATGACGGTCGCAATGTTTCCCGCGTGGTCACGTACGGGCTTCACCGAAGTCATAAAGAAGAGATCGCCCGAAGGGCCCGGCACACGGACCTCTATGACCCTGACCTCTCCGTCCCTGAACGAGGCCCCGACCGCGGCATAGCGCCGGTCCCCCTCCTCGCCCGGAAAGATATTCCATATCCGTTTGCCGATGATATCCCCGGAATCCATTCCCACCGTCGCGGCGAATGCCCTGTTGACATAGCGGTAGGATCCGTCCTCCTCGAAGCTGAAAATGGGATCGGTGGATTCGTCGAGCAACTGCTGGAATTTCTCCTCGCTCAGACGCATTGCCTCCTCGGAACGCGCGCGCTCCGTTACGTCGCGGCAGGTAAACAGCATCGTCGCCCCCCTGATCGCCACGGGCTTGATATTGACGAGCAGCAGGCGGCGCGCGCCCTGTTTATCGGTAATCTCGTATTCCAGGTTCGTTATCTCGCCATTCTCGCGGCCGGGGAAATGAAGCTTAATCCCGTCCCCCATGAGCGCGGCTATGGAGCCCATTCCCGACACCTCGCCATAGTCGTAGCCGAACACGACGTGGACCGTGGGACAGATAAAGACGAAGGCTCCCCGGTCATCGGTCAGGAACACCGCGTCGGAGATATTTTCCATGGTTGTCCGGTAGAGCTCCTCGCTCTCGCGAAGGCGCGATTCGAGCTCTCCCCTGGCGAGGGCCATCTCAACGGTGAAACGGAGCGTCGCGGGTTCGACCGGCTTGTGGAGGTAGCCCGACGGGTTCACGGCAAGGCTGCGACGGAGGGTCTGCTCGTCGTTGGACGCCGTGAGAAAAAGGACGGGTACGCTCATGCGCGCGCCGATAAGGGAGGCCGCCTGGATGCCGTCCATGGGGCCCTCGAGAAGTATATCCATGAGTATAAGGTCCGGGCGAAGCTCATCGGCGCATCGGACCGCGTCCTCCCCGGTCGAGACCGGTTCCGGGACCTGGTAGCCCATGCGTTCCATGCGGTTCTTTATGTCCAGGGCGACCACGGCCTCGTCCTCGACCACCAGGACCAGCTTTTTCAAGGGCTCACCGCCCGACGCTCTCCGCACCTCGTCCTCCATGCCGCTCGCAACCCCGCACACCCGCCGGGGCCGGTCCGGACCGGCGCCATAATTATAGCCCGCCCGGACATACGCGTCAATTTATACCTCCCCCCGCGAAATTCGTGGAAGCGGCCCAATGGACCTCTCTTCCATAAAAATGCTTGAAGCAAACCCGGCCCCGGGGGAGTATGAGCTTTCGCCGATACTCGGGTCGGCAGCGCGACCGAACCGTGCGCATATAAAAGCCATGAACGAAGCCGATCAAAACCTCCTTCGTAAAATCGACGCAGGAGAACGGATCTCCGCGGACGATGCGCTCCGCCTGTTCGAATGGGAAATCCTCCCGCTCGGACTGGCCGCGGACCGCAGGCGCAGGCACGCCGTTCCCACGGAGCGCGTGGGCTTTATTCACGACAGGATCATCAACTTCACCAACCGCTGCGATGCGATGTGCCGTTTCTGCGCCTACCACGCGCGCGCCGGCACCATCGAGCCCTACGAGATGAGCCTCGATGATATTTTAACGAGGGTCGGCGAGCTCGCCGCGGCCGGGGGGACCCAGGTGATGCTCCAGGGGGGACTGCACCCGGAATACACACTTGCGTATTACGTGGAAATGGTGCGCGCGGTAAAGGGGAGCTTCCCCGGAATCTATCTCCACTCCTTTTCCCCGGCAGAGGTGATCCATATCGCCGGGAAGGAACACCGCACCCCGGAACAGGTCGTCGCCGCGCTTAAGGAAGCGGGGCTCGATTCGATGCCGGGCGCATCGGACCTCCTGATCGACCGCATCCGGCGGGAGGTGAGCCCGGCCAAGCTCACGCGCGACGAGTGGGTCGGCGTCATCCGTGCAATAGCGCATAACGGCATGAAGTCGTCGGCGACCATGACCTACGGGATGGGCGAAACCCTCGCGGAACGAATCTCCCACCTGGAGACCGTGCGCGCGGTCCAGGACGAGACCGGCGCCCTGCGCGCCTTCATACCCTGGTCCTTCTCGCCGGCCCGCACCCGCATGGAGCATATCCCCCCGGCGACCGGCATCGACTATCTGAAGACCGTGGCCGTCGCGCGCATCTACCTGGACAACGTCGTGAACATCCAGGCCGGCTGGCTTACCGAGGGCCTCAAACTCGCCCAGATCGCGCTGGCGATGGGCGCGAACGACATGGGAGGGGTGCTCACCGAGGAGGTGGTGGTGAAGGCGACCGGCCTGGGCGCGAAGACCAATCGGGAGGAGCTCATACACGTAATCCGCGCCGCGGGGAAGATACCGGTGGAACGGGACTCCGATTACCGGGAAATCAGGGGCTTCGATCGTTGAGCCTTTTAAAATACGAAGTCCACGATCGCGCGCCGGGCGAGCGCAAGCGCTTTATCCGGGACCTGTTCGACGCGATCGTCCCCACCTACGACCGGCTGAATCGCATCCTGTCACTCGGGATCGACACGCACTGGAGGAAGAAAGCCGTACGCCTGCTGGGCGATATGCGCGGGAAGAGGGCGCTCGACCTCTGCTGCGGCACCGGCGACGTCTCGCGCCTCCTCGCCCGCGCCGGCGCATCGGCCGTCTCCCTCGATTTTTCGCTCCCCATGGTGCTCCGCGGAATCGCGAAGGGGAACATCACCGGAAGCGCCGTGATTGCCGACGCGAGTGTCCTGCCGTTCGCCGATGCGCGGTTTTCCGCCCTTACGGTGGCCTTCGGCATACGTAACATCCCCGACCTTGACGCATTTATGGACGAGACCCTGCGGGTCCTCGAACCGGGCGGCGTGTTCGTGATCCTGGAGCTTACCAGGCCGCGCGCGCGGCTCGCGGGCGGACTATATTCGGTCTATCTCACCAGGGTGCTGCCGTTCATCGGGGGGATTGTTTCCGGGAAACGTCTCGCCTACCGTTACCTGGCGGGGACGATAGGAACGTTTTTCGATCCCGTTGATCTCGCCGCAAGGCTCAGGGCGCATGGATACGGCCAGGTGGATATTCTGCCTCTGACCCTGGGAATCGCGACGATCATGGTGTGCGGGAAGTCCGGCCAGGGATCAGAGGAGCTCCTTTCGGCTGTTGTAAATGGTAAAAAAGTCCCTTAGCCCGGCGAGGATAAAGATATTCTTGAGCTCTTCGGCTATGTTGAGGAGCACGAACTGGCCCCCCAGCGCCTTCATCTTCTTTTGGGCCGATATCAGGGCGCTGATAACGCTGGAATCCATGTGGGTGCCGTTCATCTGGAGTTCGAGGGCGACGTTCTTATGCTTGCCTCCCGTGACATCGAACAGCAGACGCTTGAAGTCATCGATATTATAAACACTCACGTAATCTTCAACTTCGAGAATATTGAAGTCCGCGTGTTCAACCAGATTGTATTGCATGGGTGGAACCTCTTCGAGTGGATCGAGTTCTATAATAATTTCGTTCATCGAACCCCGCGTGTAAAGCAGAAAAGTTGCTCAACCCTGCCCTTTATTGGCATAAAAGTGTTGAAATAACGCCCACCTGGGTTAATACTGTATACTGAATCAGAATATGTAAAGATTTTTACGCTATTCATGAAAATAAAATATAAGCTCATAATCATTTTCGTGTTCATCATTGTCGCTTCCACCGTCCCTTTCGGGCTGTTCATACTCAGCCAGGCGGAAAACGAGAGCCTGGACACGCTTTCCCAGCAGGGCAAATATTACAGCTGGATCCTCTCCCGGTCGGCATCGAACACCCTGCTGCTGAACGGGGGCGATATCGAGGCGTCACGCGTCGATATACAGGACACCCTCTCGATGCTCGAAAATCTCCGGGAATACGGGCTGGTCTACGCGGATGCCATCCTCATCTCGAAAAGGGAGGAGTTCCACGGCCTGGTGCTGGCGAGCTATTCGACAACCGTACTGGCGGGGAAAGAAGTCGCCCCCGGCCGCCTGGACAACACGGAGATTGATCGCTTGAAAAAGCTTCCCGTGCCCAACGAAACGACCCTGCCGGGGGTCGAGGGCACCTGTTACGAGTATGCCTCCCTGGAAACGGGCACGCGTACCCCCTCGCTCTGCATCGGACGCCTCATTTTTTCGCGCAGTATCGCCCTCAAGCCGGTATACCGCATACGCGCGATTGTCCTCCTTTCTCTCGTCGTCATTATCGCCTTCGCGGGCGCCCTCGCCCTGCTGTTCGGGTACCTCATCACGAAACCCATCCAGGATCTCACCTCCGGCGTCCAGCGATTCGAGAAAGGGGACCTTGACTACCGGGTAAAGGTTACGGCGCACGACGAGGTAGGCAGCCTCGCGATGACCTTCAATAATCTTGCCGAGGGTCTCAAGCAGCAGATCGCCCGTCTCGAGGTCATGAACAGGGAACTGCGGCGCGTGAACGAGCTCAAGGACGAATTCCTCGCCAATATCTCCCACGAAATCCGCACCCCGCTCTACGGGATCACAGGCATCGCCGAATCGCTCCTGGAAGGCTCCGCCGGCGAGCTCAACCCGGAAGCCCGGCACAACCTCTCGCTCGTCACCGCGAGCGGCAGGCGGCTCTCGGACCTGGTGAATGATATCCTGGATTTTTCGCAGCTCAGGCATCAGGATATCATCCTTTCGATGGAACCCGTGAACATTCATTCCATATGCCAGCTCGTGATCTCGGTGCTGGAGCCGCTGCGGCGGAAGAAGGAGATCGCCTTCCACAACACGATCCCCCCCGATATCGCGCGCGTGTACGGCGACCGGAACCGCCTGCAACAGGTGCTCGTCAACCTCGTGGGCAACGCGATCAAGTTCACCGAACGGGGCGACATCACCATCTCGGCCTCGGAGAGCCCGGAGCGGCCGGGGATGACGATCATCACCGTGCGGGACACGGGGATAGGCATTTCCCGTGAGCGGCTCGCCGGTATCTTCGAGTATTTCGAGCAGGCGGACGGCTCCGATACCAGGGCGTTCGGCGGGATGGGACTGGGGCTCTCCATCACCAAGCGGCTTGTCGAGCTTCACGGCGGCGCCATCTGGGCGGAATCCGAGCCGGGAAAGGGCTCGGCCTTCCATTTCACCCTGAAGCGCTCGTTCGAGAAAATCGCCCACGAGCCGCCCGAAACCGGGCGCGCCGCGCTTCCCGAGCCGCCCTCCCTGTCCGTGCATGGCGAGATTATCAATCCCACGGTCTCGGAAAAGGCGTCGCGCTCGGGCAGGAAGATCCTCGTGGTGGACGACGAGCCGGTCATCATCCAGGTGCTCGTCAACTTCCTGACCCTCGAGGGGTACCAGGTGGTGACGGCGACGAGCGGACCCCAGGCCCTCGCGTTGCTCGAGGAGGGGCTCTCGCCGGACCTGATCCTCCTGGACGTCATGCTCCCCTTCGTATCGGGCTACGATGTCTGCAAGAGAATCCGCCAGAAGTATCCGCCCCACGAGCTTCCCGTGCTCATGCTCACGGCCAAGAGCAAGGCCGAGGATATGGTAACCGGCATCGAGGCGGGCGCCAACGATTATCTGACCAAGCCGGTCAACCGCTCCGAGCTGCTCGCGCGCGTGAGGAGCCTCATCACCATAAAGAGCTCCATGAAAGAACACCAGCGCCTCTCCATGCTCCAGAGGGAGATGCGCCTGGCCCAGGAGATCCAGAGCACGCTCCTCCCGGAAAAGGCGCCCTACATGAAGGGACTGGAGACCAGCGTGCTCTACCGCCCCATGCACGAGGTGGGTGGCGACTTTTACGATTTCAACGTGCTTGGCCCGTCCGAGATGGGAGTGCTCATCGCCGACGTTACCGGTCACGGTATCCCCGCGGCCTTCGTGAGCGCGATGCTCCAGGCCACCTACTCGGTCTACAAGGAAGACGTACGCGATCCTTCGACGCTCATGAAGGGAATGAATACCGTCATGTCGGCGTATACCCACGGCCAGTTCGCGACCACCTGTTACAGCCTGCTCGACCTCGCCAACAGGCGGATCCTCCATGCCAACGCCGGCCACTGCCCCATGATCGTCATGAAGCGCCGCGAGCGCAAGGTCCGCTACGAACGCCAGAACGAACGGCCGCTGGGTGTGGACGTTTCCTCCGAATACACGACGCGGAGCACCGAAATCGACGAGGGGGACCGCGTGATACTTTTCACGGACTGCATCCCCGAATCGCGCAACGCCTCCGGCGAGTTTTTCGGCTACCCTAACTTTTTCAGGCTCATCGAGGAAAGCGCGCACATGGGCTGCAGGGATTTCAGCCAACGCGTGCTCGAAACGGTCACCGCGTGGAAGGGGGGAGGTGCCCAGACGCGTCTTGACGACGATTTCACCCTCATCGTGATAGACGTGGTCGAATGATCGACCGGGCGCGCCCATGAAGGCGCGGAAGCGTTTCCGCGCCTTCATGGGCGCGTTCAACTTTTCCGGGAGGCACGCCGCGATGGATTACCGAAAATACGCTTCGTTGCTCGTCGATTACTGCCTTGGGCTCGGGAAGGGCGACGCCCTGGCGATCAATGCGACCCCGCTCGCCGGGCCGCTCGTCCGCGAGGTATACCGCGCCGCCCTGCGCGCGGGGGCCCATCCCGATACGTGGATCGAGCTCGCCGGAATGGAAAAAATATTCTTCGACGAAGCCGGTCCCGAACAGCTTTCCCGCGTATCGCCCCTCCGGCAGCTCGTCACCGAGCGCTATGACGCCGTCCTCAACATCCGCGCGCCGTACAATTTGAAGGAGCTCGCCGCGGCCGACCCGGACAGGAAGCGCGCCGCGAGCGAGGCCCAGGCTCCCGTCAAGGATCTGTTCATGAGGCGCGCGGCCGCCGGCGCGCTCAGGTGGACCCTGTGCGAATTTCCCACGGAGGCCCAGGCCCAGGAATCGGGCATGTCCCTCGATGAGCTTTCCGCGTTCGTGGAATCGGCGTGCTTCCTGGACCGGGAGGACCCGGCCGCGGCGTGGCGCGCCGTCCATGACGCCCAGGAGCGCGCGGTAAACCGGCTGAACCGGGCGGGGCTCGTCCACTACCGCGCGCCCGGCGTCGACGTGAGTTTTTCGGTGAAGGGACGTACATGGATCAACTCCGACGGCCGGAGGAACATGCCCTCGGGAGAGGTGTTCACCTCCCCGGTCGAGGACTCGGTCAACGGGAAGATCATGTTCAGCTTTCCCGCGATCGTCATGGGACAGGAGGTGCGCGACGTCGAGCTCGAGGTGCGCGACGGGCTGGTCGTGCGCTGGGAGGCCGGCGAGGGCAGGGAGTTCCTGGACCGCATCTTCGAGGTGCCCGGGGCGCGTCGTTTCGGCGAGGCGGCTATCGGAACAAATGCCGGTATAACCAGATTCATGAAGAACATGCTTTTCGACGAGAAGATAGGCGGGACAGTGCACATGGCCATAGGCGCGTCCTATCCCGAGACGGGCGGGAAGAACGTCTCCGGTGTTCATATCGACCTGATCGCGGACATGCGCGGGGGCGGGGAGATCCTCGCCGACGGCGAGCTCATATACCGCGACGGCGCCTTCCTGCCCTGGTAGGAGAAGCCTGCAAAACCGCCCTGCGCCCCGTGTTTTTTGTCCTTACTTTGAACGGAAGATTCGTATAGAGACCGTGGTATCGCAGCTATGACTAAAAGAACTGACGAAAACCGGGGTTTTTTAATTGACGCCGCGCTCATGTGACATATCATGCTGGTCGTACCTGAAAAGCGTCCCATGACCATCCCCGTATCCATACACCTGCGGCCCGACGACGAGGCCTCCCTTCCCTTCCTTCGGGAATTGATCGGCTTCCTTGAAGCACATGGGGCGAAACCCCTGTTGCCCGAGCTTTCCATGCTCAGGGCGCGCGATTTCGCCGGGTACGTAGCCGGGGGCCGCGAATTCATCGAGGACGCGAAGCTCGTGGTCGTGGTGGGCGGGGACGGCACCTTTCTGCGCGCCGCACGGCTCTTCGCGTCCGGGAACGTGCCGCTCTTCGGGATCAACCGCGGAAGGCTCGGCTTCCTTACCGAATTTTCCCAGGAGGAGGCCTTCAAATATCTAGGCCCCGTGCTGGAGGGCAGGTACACGATCGCGACGCGCGCCCTGCTGCAAGCCAGGCATGTGCGCGAAGGCCGCGTGATCCAGACGGCTCCGTTCCTGAACGACGCGGTGATTTCCAAGGGGGCCTTCTCGCGTCCCATACGGATACAACTGGAGCTCGACAACCGCTTTCTCAACTGCTATGCCGGGGATGGCCTCATCATCGCCACCGCGACCGGTTCCACCGCCTATTCGCTCTCGGCGGGAGGACCCATCCTGAGCCCCGCGATCGACAACGTGTATATTATAAATCCCATCTGCCCCCACACCCTCGCGGCGCGGCCCATGGTGATCCCCTCCGCGACAACGCTGAAGGCGAGCATCATCTCCCCGTTCGAGAACCTGCTCCTCACCATTGACGGGCAGGAGGCGATTTCCATCGTGGGCGGCGACGAGGTGCTTATCGACGGAACCCATCTTAAAGTGAGCCTGATCCCCCACCCCGAGCGGGACTTCTACGAGATACTCCGCCGGAAGCTGGGCTGGGGCAGGAACCTGAACGAGTAGGAAACACGCATGCTGAATGAGCTCCGCATAAAAAACTTCGTAATCATAGACGACCTGAAGATCCAGTTCGGCCGGGGGCTCAACATTCTCACGGGTGAGACGGGGGCGGGCAAGTCCATCCTCATAGACGCCCTCTCCGGGGTCCTGGGCGACAAGATGACCACGGACCAGATACGATCCGGCTTCGAACGGGCCACGCTCGAAGGCGTGTTCGACGTGACCGCGCTGCCGCAGATAAAGTCCATCCTGGACGAATCGGGCATCGACTGCGACGACGACACGCTGGTGCTGCGCCGCGAGATCTACACCAACGGAAAGGGGCGCTGCTTCGCGAATTCCGCGCAAATCCCGATCTCCCGGCTCCAGGAGATCGGCGAGTACCTGGTCGACATACACGGCCAGAACGAGCACCAGAACATCATGAAGGTGGCCAAGCACCGCGAGATCCTGGACAGCTACGCCGGCCACGGCGCGCTCGTCGAGAACATAGGCGGTCTCTATAAAAAGCTCCAGGAGCTCAAGGACAGGATCAGCTCGTTCGAGGTGGACGAGAAGGAGAAGGCACGGAAGGTCGAGTATCTCTCGTTCGTGATCCGGGAGATCGAGACGGCGAAGCTCGTTCCCGGCGAGGACGAGGCGCTCAAGAACGAGTCCATTCTCCTCCAGAACTCGGAAAAGCTCTTCCGCGAGCTCGCGACGTCGGCTTCGCTCCTCAAGGGCGACGGGGGGATCATTCCCGCGCTCAAGAAGGTGGACGCGAGCCTGTCCTCGATATCGGATTTCGACGCGAAGATATCCGGGGTGCTCGAGAGCGTGAAGGAATCGCTGTACGGGCTCGAGGACGCCGCGGCGAGCCTGCGCGATTTCGAGAAGACGATCAGCTTCTCGCCCGAGCGCGTGAACGAGGTCGAGGAGCGGCTCGCGCTCATAGGGAGCCTCCGGAAAAAATACGGCGGGTCCATCCGCGAGATCCTGGACTTCAACGACAAATCGAAGAGGGAGCTCGAGGCGTTCTCGTCCTCCGAGGAACAGATCGAAAAGCTCAACGCCGAATACCGCGCGACGGTGAAGGCCGCAAAGGAGGCGGCCCTCGACCTTTCTGCAAGGAGGCTCAAGGCGGCGCAGACGCTCGAGGAAGGTGTCATGCGCGAGCTCAAGGACCTGGGAATGGCGGGCACCGTGTTCAGGATTTCCATCAAACGGGAGATAAGCGACACCGGCGAGATCGAGACCGAAAACAAGCGTTATGCGCTCTACCCCCACGGCCTGGACCGGATCGAGTTCCTGCTCTCGGCGAACGCGGGCGAGGATTTGCGCCAGCTTCGCAAGGCCGCGTCCGGCGGCGAGATGTCGCGGATAATGCTCTCGCTTAAAAAGGTAATACTCGCCGCCGACATCGTGGAGAGCCTGATATTCGACGAGGTCGACGCGGGCGTGGGCGGCAAGATCGCCGAGGTCGTGGGAAGGAAGCTCAAGTCCCTCGCCTCCGAACGCCAGGTGCTCGTGGTCACGCACCTGCCCCAGATCGCGGCCATGTCGGACTCCCATTTCTCGGTGCTCAAGGAAAACACGAACGGGCGTGTCACGACCCAGGTGAAGCTTCTGTCCCGCCCCGAAAAGGTGCGCGAGGTCGCCCGCATGCTCGCCGGCGAAAAGGTTACCGAGCTCTCCGTGAAGCACGCTGAGGAGTTGGTCTCCCTGGCGGAGAAAAAGCCCTGACCATGAGCGCTCCCCTCGCCCCGCCGCGGGTCGCCGATTCCATCAACGTCACCGACGTGCTGACCTGCATCATCCAGGAGATCGCCGCGCGATCCGCCGCGTACGCGCATATCGACGCGGGGCGCACGCTCGTGTGCATGTCGTCCAACCGCGCGGGCGGAAGGGGCGCCATTTACGGCAAGCTGGTGCCGATGCGCTTCAAGGGTGGGGCGTCCACGCTTCGCTACCGGGGGCGCGTCTACACGATGCCGCGCGTCATGAGCGGCGCGCGCGAGCAGCTGTACGTGGTGTATTTTTACTTCCCCAGGTTTTTCAACCTGCCGCCGGAGGAAAAGCTCCGGGTCATTTTTCACGAATTGCATCATATCGGCCCGGGATTCGACGGGGACATACGGCGCATGGCGAGGGTGAAGGCGGCGCACGGCGGATCGAGGGCGTCCTTCGACCGGCAGTTCGAGGCACATCTAAATGAATTTCACGCCTGGATCGCGGGGACCCCGTACTACAATTTCCTATCGCTCGATTCCATGCGGCTCATGGGCGCGTTCAGGCGTATCCGCGGCAGGCGCCTCAAGATGCCCAAACCCGTGCTCTCAGGCTGAGGGGCGCGGGACCTAAAACGTATAATCCCCGCCCATGGGTCCCGAATAAGGCTCCATCTCCACGCGCTCAATTTTTCCGAAAAACCGCACGCCCGAAGGGTTATCGACGAGTGCCCGCGCGTATTCCCCGGCCCTTTTCGCGTCCTCAGTCGCGAGCAGCACCTGCACCGTTCCGTCCTCCAGATTAGAGGCGGATCCGTGAAGTCCCATCAGCTTTCCGTACTGGCTGCAGTAGTGCCGGCACAGCACGCCTTGGACCCTGCCGTGGAGTATCAGCGAACGCGCCATGCATCCGTCCCCCTGCCCTTTGACGCTCCCGTGAAATTCATCTCATGGTCCCCCGATCCAGGACCGCCTTGAGTTCCGCGAGGAGCTCCGCGAAGGCCTCCCTGTTGGAGTCGCTCAGCTCGCTCAGACTTTTATGCGCCCGGAACATGAGCTCGACGTTCTTCCTGCTGCCGAATCCCTGCGCCGATGGTTCAAGCTCGAAGAGGGGGATTCCGGGCAGCTTCGCGCCGTGAACGATCCCGAACGTGTCCAGGCAGCAGAGCTTCGAGAGGGCCTCCTCGCTCTTGGGGGACGGGTTTACGATCTCGACGCGCTCGGGGGAAAACTTCTCGCATTTGCGCGCAAGCGACACGATGAATCCGATCGAGGTGGAGTCCAGGTAGGTGCATTCGCTCAGGTCGAACATGATCAGGATCTTTTTCCCGACCTTCTCGATGTAGGGGTTGAGATACTCGCC